>NZ_JXIQ01000194.1 GCF_000934845.1 Mesobacillus subterraneus | reverse complement strand
CTAAAGCTAAAAATGGTTTGTGTTGCGGCTTCACAAAAAGGGTCAACATATAAATTCTGATATTATGAAATAACCCCGTTAAGGAGTCCTTAACGGGGTTTAGGGGATTTTATCAATGTTCATGTTATTAGTTGCAACAGTGACTATGACCACCAAATATCTGACGCAGCTTCTTCTATGATTACGTTTTTTAGATTTTTAACAGCCTGATTGAAGCCTTCGTCAATTGACATAATGGGATCTTCATGTTCAATACTGATTACATGATCGTAGCCATATGTTCTCAATGCACTTACGATATTAGACCATTCCTGGATGCTGTGGCCATAGCCGACCGACCGGAAAGTCCATGCACGGCTTTGGACACTGGAATAAGGCTGCATATCCGTTAATCCATACATATTTACGTTATCCGGGTCGATGTAAGTGTCTTTAGCATGGAAATGATGAATAGCGTTGGCCTTGCCCAGTATTTTTATCGCAGCAACCGGGTCAATTCCCTGCCACCACAAATGACTTGGATCGAGATTGGCACCGATAGCATCACAAGTAGCTTCTCGTAATTTAAGCATCGTATAAGGCGTGTGGACCAAGAATCCTGCATGAAGCTCTAAACCAATTTTAACACCATGATCTTTTGCAAATTGGCCTTGTTCTTTCCAGTAAGGAATCAGTTTTTCTTCCCATTGCCACTTTAACAAGTCAGAATACTCGTTTGGCCAAGGGGTTACAGGCCAGTTTGGATATTTTGCATCTTCCTTATCGCCTGGTATCCCTGAAAAAGTATTCACGACTGGTACATGAAGTAAGGATGCCAGCTTCATTGTTTTGATAAAAGTATCGTGTGATTCTTGAGCAAACTGCTTATCCGGAGAAATTGGATTTCCATGGCAGCTGAATGCACTGATCGTTAAACCGCGGGAAGTCACTTTATCTAAGTATTCCATGCGCTTTTCCTCGCTCGCCAGTAATTCATCCAAATTGCAATGAGAGTTGCCAGGATAGCCTCCTGTTCCGATTTCCACTGCCTTTAAACCTGAATCGTGGACATGATCCAGCATCTCATCAAATGTTTTTCCTGAAAATAAAACGGTAAAAACGCCTAGCTTCAAGGTTCTCGTCCTCCATTCATCATGTGATGGAATTTCTAAAATGCGCTATCACTTGACGCATCTAATTACTGCTTTAATAAATCGCATTATTGATTTTGTATAAAAATGCAGGGATATATCTGCCTCCGCCCACATTCTTTATTTTGTCATGCCTGCACCTTCACAGTTCGTTTAGAGGCATTGGCTTCGATAGCCGCTAAAATGACTTCTAATGACTTCTTGCCTTCTTCACCGCTGATCGGAGGCTCTGTATCATTTTTGATTGATTGGATGAAATTTTCAATTACATGTGTATTTTTCTGGCCGCCCGATTCATTAGACTGGATTTTTCCTAATGCATAACGAACCACTTCTCCATTTTTGTATTGAACTACTAATGAATAATCAGGATTATCTTCAAGACGGAGGATGGCTTTTTCTCCATAAATAATTGTTGAGTTATCTTCTGCCGCTGTGTAGGACCAGCTTGCAGCTAAAGTGCCGACAACTCCGCTTGCTGTTTTTAAAATAAAGACAGCATTATCATCGACATCTATACCCTCGCGAGTTGTTTCAACAAAGCTGGCGACTTCATCGAAATCTTCACCTAATAAGTAGCGGAGAAGATCTGCTTTATGGATGCCCAAATCTCCCATTGCACCTATAAATGCTTTTTCCTTTTTAAAGAACCAGCTGTCCCTTCCTTCCACACTCCAATTTTCTGGTCCACCATGGCCAAAAGTCGTTCTAAAGCTGAAGACTCTTCCAATTTCACCTGTTTCAATCAACTTTTTAGCTTTGGCATGAGATGGAACGAATCGCTGATTATGGGCAATCATCAGTTTTTTGTTATTTTTGTGGGAAGCCTCAATCATTTGTTCTGCTTCTTCTCTAGAAGTAGCCATCGGCTTTTCACATAAAACATGGCATCCTGCATTTAAGGCTGCAATGGATACAGGTGCATGAAGGACATTAGGCAAACAAACGCTTACAACATCAATGTCTTCCTTTGCAAGTAACTCTTCATAGTTTGTATAGGCCTTTGCATTGTATTTCTCAGCCATTTCATTGGCTCGTTCTTCCACAATGTCACAAACTGCAGTGATTTCCACTTCAGGATGTGCTGCATATTCTACTAAATGACGATGCCTTGCAATACTTCCACAACCAATAACTGCTGCTTTCCATTTTTTCATAGTCATATTCCCCCTTTAGTTTTTTTCTGAGATTTTTTCTAAGGGCTGTGCATTTCCATATTCATGAGTCGCAGTCTCGCTAGGCTTTGCCCACTGAACCCCATTTTTAATTACACGCTGTACATCGGCGTTATAATAAGTTTTATACGTTTCGTGTCCAGGCCTAAAGTAAAAGATTTTTCCTTTCCCACGTTTAAACGTGCAGCCGCTGCGAAAAACTTCTCCGCCTTCAAACCAGCTAACAAAAATAAGCTCGTCCGGAGTAGGAATATCAAAATGCTCTCCGTACATTTCCTCTTGCTCCAGCTCAAAAAATTGTCCTACGCCTTCAGCTATTGGGTGTGTCGGATCAACAACCCAGATCCGCTCTTTTTCGCCAGCTTCGCGCCACTTAAGATCACAGGTTGTACCCATTAACTTTTTAAAAATCTTTGAAAAATGGCCTGAATGAAGGACCACCAGACCCATTCCTTCCAAGACTCTCTTTTGTACTCTCTCGACAATATCATCCTTCACTTCACCATGAGCTTTATGGCCCCACCAGACGAGTACATCCGTTTCGTTTAATACATCTTCTGTTAAACCATGTTCAAAGTCATCAAGAGTGGCTGTTTTCACTTGTACTTGTTCTTCTTGTAAAAATTCAGCGATAGTACCATGTATTCCGTTTGGGTAATTAGCTGTGACAACTGGATTTGTTTGTTCATGACGATTTTCATTCCATACTAGTACATTCATTTTAATTGTCTCCAATCCCGAAAATAGATTATTAGTATTTTAGGTTCGATCCAACTGCATATTAACTAATCAGGCTCATTCTTTTCCGTATAGGCTAAACATGATTCCCGTTCCTCTATGGTTGTAGGGATAATGACACTCTTTTTAACCATATCCGGGTGTTTGATTAAATCGATCAGGCCTCTGGCTGCCTCATTCCCCAAATGGTAAGTTTGTATATTCACTGATGTTAAAGGGGGGCTTGCTAGCTTGGACATTACGGTATTATTAAAAGCTAAAACACTGACGTCCTCTGGTACTTTTAATTTCATCTCTCTTAGGACTAACAATACAAATAAGGCATGGCTGTCATCCGTAACAAGTAAAGCTGTAGGTGGTACCGGCAAACTCATTAATTCTCTTACAACTTGTTTTCCTTGCTCACTTTGATCAATTAGGAAATTTTTCACATACCCCCCTTTCATGTCTATGTTATTTTCATTTAATGATTCCCTGTAACCATTGAAACGTGATTTTGATACTTCAAATCTAGGGTCTCCAGAAATAAAGCCGATCCTCTTATGACCCAGGCTTAATAAATAGTCTGTCGCTTCCTTGGCTGCAAGAACATTATCGTTGTCTACATACATGATTCTGTTTGTTTCATATGCAGGTTTCCCAATGACCACAAAAGGAATTCCGGACTCCAATAAGTAAGGAACCACTTTGTCATCCTTTTTGGAATACATGACAATCATTCCATCCACTTTTTTGCCTCTTACGATTTTTACCGTATCTTGAAAAATTTCTTCTTCTGACGCTCCGGACGTAAGACAGATGCTAAAATCTTGCTTACTACAATAATCACTGATTCCATTTAAAAATTCAGGGAAAACCGGGTTAAGAAGTGATGCACTTGTCGAGTTCTTCATCACAATCCCAATGGTTTGTGATGATTTCTGAACAAGGATCCTCGCATTCAGATTAAGATGGTACCCAAGCTCATCCATTACTTTCCGAACCTTCTTTTTTGTTTCCTCACTAATGGTAGAACTATCAGAAATAACGCGGGAAACAGTGGAAGGCGCGACCCCAGCTTTTTTGGCAACATCCTTAATTGTGATAGACATATCTTTTTTCATCCTTCTAATTTATTCCAAACAAATAAAAGAAGATTTGAAACTTATTAGCACCATCTAGTTTTGCTGCTCATCCAATGGATTTGAACTCTCAGTCATTGCTCCATGATATAAGAGGATCGATAGACTACTGCCAAAACCTAAATACTTTCAACTACTTTTTCATCACTCTTCTTGTTTACAACCTAGTGGGACACCTTCAGAAAGTTTGCCTTCAACTCCTTCAGCAGGAATTGGCAGGATACCATATTCTTTTCAGCAAATTCTGGACCAATGTCATTGATAGAGCTTATGTCCAATTACCCCGCTGCACCAATGCATCTTTTTTATTCAACCTGTGCACAATAGTCCAGCCTTAATTCAGGCTGTCCAGAATACTCAGCTTGCATGTCTAACATTCTTTTCCATTCTTTGCTGTGATTCCGCATTGAATCCTTCTACACCATCATGGTTAAAATAAGGTGCAATGCAAACGTTTGCTAAACGTTTCTAAGGACCGATGTTTTTTTTAATGTAAAGTCCCTTCAAGAGCCGCCTGTACTGCTTTTGTTTCTGACATATCTGCAAGGTAATCTCTGTATTGTTCAACCTCAGATGATTCGCCTACGTCCCCTGAAGAAAATGATGCTTTAACTGATGCAACCTAGTCATTACCGCCACCAGTTTATCATTGATTTTTACGGCAGATTTTCCTTTTCGAATTGCTAAACAAGTCTTCAAACCAAGTCTTGAACTCTAGATTGTATTGAATGACAAACAACCGTTACTTTCTTGATGCCCCTTACTGCTAGATGAACATCCAGACATTAGTACTCTAGTAGCTAAACCTGCAGAAGCAACACCGATAAAGCTTATTGCATTTCATTTTTCCAATCCCCACATTATAAATGTTCGTTATCTTGCTAATGAATTCGTTTGCATAAATTCAGTGCTTAAAACTCACTCAAACAAGCTTTTACATCCATATCGAACTTAATAAACTGCGTATTAAAGCTTTAAAACCACTGTTTTATTCAATGCAATTTTTTTGATAACGTTTGCATAACCTATTGAATTTATAGTAACATAATCGTTAAAACACAACAATATATTCTTTGATAATTCGATCAATTAATTCATTATCTTGATTGGTGACCTGTTTCCTGTCCGCAGCCACCAGCTGCTGAATATGTCACATCATCACATAATAATTCACACGAAAAAGGAGCTTAATTCTAAGCTCCTTTTTACGGTATTTTTACTAATTAGGACTGTTTACCCCATGTATCACAATGGTGATTCGATTTTATTGTTCAACTCTTCTGCTTGGCTCATAAAGGAAGCCATATTGGCATTTATAGTAATGTTTAATCCTAACCCAACTTCCCGAAGTGTAGCCCGTAATTTTTCAAAGTCCTGTTTATCCTCATCGGTTAAATCAGCAAAGCGATATAATTCATCATTTGGATATTGGTTTAATTTGGAATATAAACGTTCAAGAATTTTCTTGTCACTTTCAGACAACGTTCCTATTTGCTGTCCAGCAGTCATTCCAAGCCAAATCCCGTTTAATACATCGCCTAATTCAGTTGTAACCAAGTTGGGTTCAGACCAATTATCCTCCATCTGTTTAGCAATCGAACCTTCCAATTCCACTAAATTATTTTGTACTTCTGTAACAAGAATTTGCTCCTTGACGAAGTTCATCTTTACCATTCCCACAGCAACAATTGCCACTAGTAATATGTTCACACCTATTGATATTCCGAAAAGCGATTTTCTTTTTTTATTCATTTAGACCGCCTCCCTTTACCATAAAAATCCAACGTTAATCCATCTTGCAATTGAATTCTGCTTCTTTACTGCGACTCGAGAACCTGCCCAAGTTCTCGTCGCAATGCATTCGTGTTAACTTGTTCAACTTGAGTATCCTTCATTTTATACTTCTCCTTGATTTGGAGGATTCTTGTGACGCTGTCATTGATTCGTTCTTCTTGGATCTCACCTTGTTCAACTGCTTCCTTCAAAGCAGAAATCACCTTCACGATTTTTTCGTAATCGTGAGCAACCATGATAATATCACTGCCAGCAACAACTGATTTCACAGCGGCACTCCCAATATCATAGTTTCCCGCAATGGCGTCCATTGTCATATCATCGGTAATGATGATGCCGTCATAACCTAATTTCTTTCTTAAAATATCTGTCATGATGACTCTAGACATGGAAGATGGAAAGTCTTGGTCTATTTTTGGAAGGAGAATATGGGCAACCATCACCATTTCTGCCCCTTCATTTATAGCTTTCTTAAACGGTATCAACTCAAGCTCTTCTAGTTCTTCGATCGATTTATCAACAGTTGGCAACTCTAAATGAGAGTCGACAGATGTATCGCCATGTCCAGGGAAGTGTTTGATCGTTGGGATGATGTTCACGGACTGTATTCCCTTCATCGTCGCAACTCCTAACTCACTGACGAGATTGGGATTGTTGGCAAAAGAACGATCTCCGATTACAGGATTTTTCGGATTGCTATTCACATCAAGGACGGGTGCAAAATCAATATTAAAGCCGTATGCTTTCACTAATTTTCCAAGTATAGCCCCTAATTCAAATGAGAAGGTGGGATCGTTCTTTTTTCCAACTTCCAGATTGCTCGGAATATCGATTAAGTTTCCTGGTAGCTTCGAAATCCTGCCTCCCTCCTGATCAATACCGAAAAACAATGGAACCTTATTGAAACTATTTTTCGCTTTCAGGGCATTGAGATAAGCTAGTGTTTTCGAAGAATCTGTGATATTTTCGCTGTTAAAAATAATTCCCCCTACCTTATAACCTTGAATTAACTGTTCAGCTAATTTATTTGGCTCTGTACCTTCTACGCCCGCAAAAATCATCTGCCCAATCTTCTCATCCAGACTCATGCTTTCGATTTTTTCGGGTAGAGTTGTTGAAGGCTCTAAAGCAACTACGGAAATATGATGCAATGTAGGATTCGGTTCTTTATTCGTTGGTTTATCAAGAATCCACTTTAATTGAAAACCGGCATTTACCTGGTAAATCAAAATAATTTGGTCATATTCGGTATCTTTGAAAAACTTGATCTCGCCCGGCTCTCCCAATCGATCGATGACTTCCTGATAATGAATTCCCTGTAACTCTTGATTGAAGGAACGCAAGTTAAAAGCTATATCATTGCGAAATCCAATTGTTATTTGCCTCTCTGAAAAGTCGGCAAAATCTCCAACAGATGTTTCTTCTATATTTTCAGGGGTTCCGAACAATTTCGTAACCTCTTCATAGCCCGTTTCGCCCGCGATAACTTTGACATCCATAAGCATTCCTTTTTTGGCCCTTAAAAAAATATCATCGACAATATTAGTTTCACTAGGCATTACAGGATCGTTTTCTGTAACCGATGGTTGCTCAGAATCCTTATCCTGAAAAAAAATAATAACTAATGCCTAAAATAACAATGGTTAAAAATAGAGTTAAAATTTTTTTGATCATTTTTCCCTCCTTAAGTGCCAGTCTTTCTAACTATATTAGACTTTAAAACAGCTAAATGGTTACGTTTTTTCACTCATTGCCTTTTTTACCATGAATTTTCCAAAAATAAGACGCTTGAAAAAATGGAACATCTATTGCCTTCCTATGCTCGACCAATAGACATCAACTGATGGCATCCATCCCCCACTTCAATCATTAATCAGTTCAACAAACCATATCCACCCTATCTCCATTCCCGAATGTGACGAGAGATCCGTCACTTTGTCCCTTCCCCTCGCTTCCAAAAATTCCCCCTTTACTTTATAATGAAAATATCCTAATAAGACGAAGGAGGTACTTCGTTTTGAAAAGTGAAACAAAATGGTATGGTTTACCAAAAGATAGTTTTTATCAGCTCATTAACATTTTTACAGAGTACTCAACTATTATAGACAAAGTAATTTTGTTCGGCTCAAGAGCAAGAGGTGACTATCATCTATCTTCTGATATTGACTTGGCTATTAAATTTAAAAACAAGAATGAGGAGCTTCTTCATATAAGCGATAGGCTGTCAGAAGCAAATATTATATACACCTTGGATGTCATGGAATATGATAAAATAAGCAATTCGGTATTGATAGACTTTATTGACAAGGAAGGCATCGTTATATTTTCGACAAACTCGAGCGGAAAATTGGTGGTTACTATGAACAAAATGATGGTAAAAATGGAGGATTTGGAAAGAGCTCTTTCCAAGTTGAAGGAAAGCCTTTCAAGAGACCCTGAACAGGATGACATTGTAATAGATGCTACCATTAAACGATTTGAATTCACCTATGAGTTATCCTGGAAGCTTATGAAGTCCTATTTAGAATATACCGGTGTGACAGATTTATCGAGTCCGAGAAGCACCATAAAAGCGGCATTCAAAGTAGGACTCATAACAGACGGTGAGCTTTGGCTAAAAATGCTAGAAGACCGAAACAGAACCCCTCACACATACGACGAATCTACCGCGTTAGACATATATAACAATATAAAAAACATATATATCACCTTATTAGATCATGCCTGCAAAACCTTAGAGAAAAATATTTCTCGTGATTAATGTTTGGAAGTTTTTAATGCGACGTCTCCTGTGTAGCTCTTATAGGAGACGTTTTTTTCCATTATATGAGTTTGTAGGCAATCAATAATTCTATTAATGAAATATATATCCTCATGTACCCACTTGAATAAAAATCTTTTCTTCGTGCGTCTTCTTATGCCAAAAAACGAAGAAACATCTATTCTAACAAAGAGAGCGTAGTTTAAATTTGATATAATCGAATTTTTGTGGGGACTAAATGATCACCTTTCAAATTCATTCGCTAACTTGGCTTCGTCTTGATGGAAAGTATCAGTCACCATACAAACAACATAATGCAAAGGTAGTATAAAATAAGAATTATATTTGAAATATGGCGAATGTTATAGAAAATTGCAAAAAATGGGTGGATTTTTAAAGGCAGAAAGTCTATTATAAAAAGGAAAGTTAATATTATGAAGATGGGAAGTATAGTATAGTATGGTATTTGATGGAATTATCCTATCGTTTGTCATTGCCTTATTCCGAAAAGGAAGTTTGAGAGGTTTATCAGACCTTCAGTTAAAAGCTGGGTGGATTTTTCCGCTTTTGTTGATTGTCCAGCTGGCTGTCTACTATTACCAAAATGATTATGAAGTATTAGGACAGGCAAGCGGAATCATTTATATGGTTGTTTACATACTAGGTTTGATTTTTTTGTTTATCAATCGGCAACATCAAGGGTTCATCATCATTTTCTTCGGGGTTTTTCTAAACTTCCTTGTGATGATACTGAATGGCGGCAGAATGCCCGTTTCAGCAGAAGCAGCAGCTATTCTCGACCCGAGTTTTATCCAAGCACTTGAAAATGGCCTATATGCAAAGCATGTGCTTTTGGATCAATCCACCAAGCTAGGAATGCTTGGTGACATCATCCCTTTAACTGCGCCCTACCCAAGATCTCAAGTCATCTCAATAGGCGATGTTGTAATGAATATTGGAATCTTCCTCTTTATTCAATACTTGCTGGTTCATTTACCAAAAAGGAAAGAGGCTAAAGATATCAACATGTCAACTGAAGGAGGTGAATTGAGATGAAAAAAGAAAAGCAAGGTTTCAAGATTACTTCTGTCCTTTATAATGTTGCAATTATTGGTTCTGCAATCATTGCATTAACTTCTGGTTTTAAAGTACTATAAAGCTTAGCGGGAGAAGTTTACTAAAACTTCTCCTTATATTTTGTAAATGAGAGTGATAATAAAATGCTTACAATCAAAAAACCAATTAATACATATATTTTGACAACCTCAATTTTAGGCATCTCAATATTTCTTTTATCCATAGAAACCTTCTCTTTTACTCTTTCTGAATGGGTAAATATACTTGCCCTAACTAGCTCTGTTCTATTGCTGAACCACTTTCTCATTCAGCTTCCACCAAAAGGGAATACACTTTCAATGGATTCCAGTATATTTTTAGCCACCCTTTTTCTATTCGGCCTTAATATCACTTTATTCGTTTTATTTTTGCATGGTTTAATCTTTGTCTTTACACAAAGAAAGAGTGAATGGTGGAAGCACTTGTTTAACTTTTCTATCTACTCTTTGATGATTGTCGCATCCTATCACTTTTTTATACAGACAGGCGGAATTGTAGGAAACATTCAGCTGACCAATCTAGTACCCTATCTTACCGCTTTAAGTTCTTACTTTGTAATTAATACCCTTCTAATCAGCATTTTCTTTTTATTGGCTGCTTCCGAAAGCCTGACTAAGGTTCTGGAAGGAATGTTGAATGAGACAATTTCCACCTATGTCAGTATATTATTACTCTCCCTGGCCCTGCTTATTTTGATTGATTCACAAGGTAATTTCGGATTATTTCTCTTTGTATGTATCTCCTTCTTGCTATCACAGGCATTCAAACAGCATTTTGAATTATATAAAGACATCTCCAATAAGGCTAACAAGGACTACCTGACTGGATTGAATAATCATGGCTATTTTAAAGAATTGTTTGAAAAAGAAATTTCCCTCTCAAGAGACTCAGGCCAACCCCTAAGTGTAGCTCTTCTTGATTTGGATGATTTTAAAAAATATAATGATCTCTATGGACATATTAAGGGGGACCAGCTTCTCAAAGAATTTGGAACGATTTTATTAATAGAATCTGGAGTTAAGAATTATATGGTTGCTCGATATGGCGGCGAGGAGTTTTCAGTTTTAATGCCAAATACTGAAGAAAATGTTGCCTATCAATTCTTAAATGATCTAAGGAAGAAGGTGAATGACACCTACTTCCAAGGTGTTGATGCACTGCCATATGGTTGTTTATCATTTTCAGCAGGTGTGGCCCAGTGGCAAAATGATACTTATAACATCACAGAGCTTTTAAATAAAGCAGATGAAGCGATGTATTTCGCAAAGGCTCAAGGAAAAAACCTTGTTCAAATCTATCAATCTCAATTAAAGAGCATCGATGACTCGCAATCTTTTGAAAAGCAACTTGAAGAAGCAGAACAGCAATTGAAAATTTTCCTTTCCAAAGATGTTTATACCTACAGGCATAGCAAACGGGTTTTCCAATATGCTGTTGACTTTGCCCGAAAGCTTGAGCTTCCTGACCATGAACGAAAGTTATTCACGCTTGGAGCACTAGTTCATGATATCGGAAAACTTGAGATTCCACGTGATGTCATCAATAAGAAGGGCAAGTTGGAACCACATGAATGGGAAATGGTTAAGAAGCATGTGACTTGGGGGAAGGAGATCATTTCTACGAACAAGGAACTTGAGGACCTGATCCCCCTTGTAGAGTTACACCATGAACGCTATGATGGCAAGGGCTACCCCTATGGTCTCAAGGGAGAAAATATCCCAAAACTGGCACGTCTCCTATGCATTATTGATTCTTTTGATGCCATGACGACAGAAAGACCGTACCAGAAGACAAAGTCCTTTGAGGAAGCAATTCAGGAACTCCGGGATTGTTCGGGCAATCAGTTTGATGCAAAGTATATAGAACCTTTCATCAAATTGATCGAGGAGCGTTATTTTTTAAAAACAAATAAAGAACTAGAAAGAAAACAATTAGCCCAATTAACAGCGGAGGAATCACCTGACTGATATCCTCCACCTTTTTCTATAATAGTCACTCTATCATTATTCCTGTTTTTCAAAAAGCAGGAAAATAGAAAAAAGTGCATCTTCACTGGTTCTATATTTAATCTCCCAATAACTCAATGCTCCCATTTATAATAAAAGCGAAGTTTCTGACAAATCAGCGCTTTGCAATCCTCCTATCCGGTCGGTACTTAGTAGAACTGATTAGGGAAATCAAACAGCGAGTTACTATCAAGAAGAACTCCTAGTATTTACAACAATTCCTTTTACCTACAGCAATTACCATTGCCGAGATTGGTGAAGATATAAATTCCTTTCCAATATCGCAACACCACCAAGTAAAAGCCAAAAATTAAATCACGAAGATCAGTTAAAAGCGTTCATCGTGCTTTCCTTCGCATAAATCGTCGATTGGCCTACTATAAAGATCGTCTCCGTACTTTCATTTTGACCGATATAGGTGATATATTGGATTTATGTGGATTTAATAGAAAGTGGTGATAAGGTGTTTGTACAAGAGCGGCATGAGGCAATATTAGACCTACTAAAGGAGAACCGTTCGTTGAAGGTGTCGGATTTGGTGAGCCGATTCAAGGTTTCGATTGAGACTGTGAGGAGAGATTTAGAGTTCTTAGAGAAAGAGGGTCACCTTAAGAGGGTTCATGGCGGGGCGGTGCTAGATGAGGTGAAGAGCCAGGAGCTGACTTTTTCGGTCAGGGAAACGAAGAATATATATGAAAAGAAGGAGATTGCAGAGATTGCTTCCCGATTTGTGAAGGAAGGGCAGTCGATTGCGCTTGATGTGAGCACTACCAATACCGAATTTACCAAGGTGCTAAAAACAAAGTTTGAAAGACTTACGGTTGTGACAAACTCCCTGCCAATTGCCGTTGAGCTTTCCGACATGCCCCATTACACGATCATACTTGCAGGCGGGGTCCTCCGCAACCAGGAGCTGTGTACGGTTGGTGAAATGGCTGAGAGCTTTATTTCCCAATTTCATGTTGATACGTTTTTCATGAGTACGAGCGGAATTTCCGTTACAGAAGGGCTGACCGATTACGGAATTGGCGAGGTACAACTCAAAAAGCGGATGCTCAAGTCAGCCCAGCAATGCATCGTACTGGCCGATAGCAGCAAATTCGATGTCGTCTCTTTGCTCAAGGTTTGCGACTTAAACAATATTGATGGTATAGTCACCGATTCACAGCTAAAACCTGCGATCGCCGCAAAATATAGAAACATCGGAATCGAAATTACCAATCACTAAACACTCTTTTTGCAAGAGTGTTTTTTTATGTGTGTTTATGTGCATTTACTTGTGATTATTAACGTTTAATTTAGAATTCCTTTACATTTCCTCAAAACTTGCAAGTTACAATAGTCTTGTAACTAAGTAGTAATTTACGATAAAGGAAGGTGTTAACTTGGAAAAAGCCAGTGATACAAAGATACAGCCGCCAGTCTCCTATCCTACGTTAAAGAAAAGGAGAAAACACGGCAAAATGACTTCGTCTTTCACCGGCCGTTTGGCCCATTTGTCCTGGGTGATCTTTTTCACGCTTCCCGCCCTTATCCCATTGTCTATTTTTTGGGTCTGGCCGATGCTTTACTCGCTTTATATAAGTTTTACAGACTGGGATTATATGAGCCCCACCTACAACCTGGTAGGATTACAAAACTATAGGAATCTTCTTGGGGATGAAGCCTTTTTCCAAGCTCTGTTAAACACAGTTTATTTTACAGCCGGCTCTGTCGTTCCAACAATTGCAGGCGGCCTGCTACTGGCAATGCTACTCCACAAAAAAATTCGTGGCGGGTCCATCTATCAGATGATTCTCTTTTCGCCATGGGTGACGCCAACTGTTGCCGTCTCAATTGTCTGGTCCTGGATTTATGAGCCAGAGGTCGGTCTGGCAAACTGGGCATTATCCCTTTTTCACCTTCCTCCTCTCGAATGGACGGGCAGCATGGAATGGGCAATGCCAGCCATCCTGATAGTCACCATTTGGAAAGGTGTCGGCTGGGCAATGATTTTTTATCTCGGTGCTTTGAAAAAAGTACCTGAAGAACTCTATGAATCAGCTTCACTTGATGGAGGAAGCGGCTGGAAAACGTTTCGGAACATAACACTTCCACTAATCAGCCCAACGACTTTCTTCCTGGTGATCATCATGACGGTCGAAGCGATTCAGGCTTATGATCAGATCCAGGTACTGACCCAGGGCGGTCCTGCGGGAAGCACACGAACAATCCTGTACATGTATTATCAATCTGCGTTCGAACAGTTCAATATGGGACAGGCAACCGCGGTTGCAACAATACTGGTTATTTTGACAGCTTTCTTGTCCCTCATCCAATTTTGGACGTCAAAACGCTGGGTTCACTACCAGTAATCGAAGGAGGAACACCATGTACAAAGCAAAAATGTGGACCATTACAGGGGCCCGTCATGCAGCCTTAATCGGTTTCAGCCTATTAATGGCCTTTCCCTTCCTGTGGATGGCACTAAGCGCTTTAAAAACCAATGAAGAGCTGTGGAACTTCCCAGAGGTTTGGCTTCCTGCCATACCGCAATGGCATAACTTCCTTGACGCATGGAATTCCGCGCCGTTTGGCCAGTACATTTTTAACAGTGCTTTCACTGCCCTTGTCATTGTGCTGGTTCAAACCCTTAACTCAGCAATGATTGCCTATGCGTTCACTCATCTTGAGTTCAAGGGGAAAAATCTGCTTTTTTCCCTGATTCTTGCGACCTATATGCTTCCTGCTGCTGCAACCTATGTCCCCAGCTATATCATGCTGGCTGACCTGAACATGCTGGACAGTTATAAAGGACTGATTTTTTCAAATGCGGCAAGCGTGTTCGGAATCTTTCTGTTCCGCCAGGCATTTTTGCAGATTCATCGGGAGGTGATTGAAGCAGCAAAAATCGACGGAGCCAGCCATTGGAGAATTTTATGGAAGATACTGTTCCCGCTTTCTAAGCCATCGTTTGCCACTTTCGGGTTAATCAGCTTTGTATCGATGTACAATAACTATCTCTGGCCCTCCTTGATCATAAAAGACGAAAAACTGCTCTTGATTACAGCGGGACTGCGCCAGTTTTTTGTCCAGGAAGGAGCCTATGGTATTAAATGGCCACTGGTGATGGCTGCCAGCACCCTTGCTGTCATCCCAATGCTTCTTTTATTCATCATTGCACAAAAATGGTTTATTAAAGGTTTAAGTGACAGCGGAGTAAAAGGATAATCCAATTTAGGAGGATATTTATAATGAAAAAGAAAAGCAGTTTAATAATACTGGTGTTCACTCTGATATTGTCGCTGTTGGCCGGATGTAATTCGGGGACAAATACAACAGGCAAAGAGACAGTAAATAAAGAATCAAGCGGTCCTGTTGAAATCGAATTCTGGTACGGCCTTGGAGGCAAGCTTGGTGAAACAATGGAAGCACGCATCAAAGAATTCAATGACAGCCAGAATGAAGTACTTGTAAAAGGAATTGCTCAGGGCGACTATTCCGAAACGTATCAAAAACTGCAGGCAGCGATTGCAGCGAAAAAAGCTCCGGCTGCTGTTCTGTTAACAAATGATCCAATGGTACAACTGGCTAACCGTGAATTGCTGGCACCACTTGATGATATGATTGCAGCTGAAACGGATTTCAATAAGGACGATTTCATCCCTGCCTTCTTTTCTCAAGGTACAATCAATGGCAAACAATTTTCCCTTCCTTTATATGGAACCACTCAAGTAATGTACTACCGTACAGATCTCTTTGAAAAAGCAGGAATTACCAAAGATTCTCTCAAAACATGGGAAGATTTAGGGAAAGCAGCAGAAAAAATCAAAAAGTCAGAAAATATATTTGGCTGGGAGCCAATGTGGGGAAGCGGCAACCTGATCGATGCAGCCCTTAGCAATGGCGGAACTTATTTGAGTGAAGATGGAAAGACCGTTACCATCGACTCTCCTGAATGGGTAGACAGCTGGGAGTTTTTCAGGAAAGCGATCCACGAGGACAAAACAATGCGCATCCACCACGGTGGACAAGGATGGGAGTACTGGTATAAGACCATTGACGATGTAATGAAAGGCAATGCAGCGGGCTACACCGGTTCAAGCGGCGACCAGGGCGATCTTGATTTTACAAAAGTAGCAGCTTATCCGCAACCTGGCTGGATTGGAAAAGAAGCAAAGCCTCACGCAGGAGCACAAACCATTAGCATTCCAGCCATTACGCCGCCTGAACAGCAAGAAGCTGCATTCAAATGGATAAAATTTTTCACAAGCGCGGAAAAAACAGCTGACTGGTCAATGAAAACTGGTTATATTTCTGTAAGAAAATCAGCTCAGGATGTCCCTGCTTTCAAGGAGTTCGCCAAAAAGAACCCGCAAATTCTCATTCCGTTGAAACAGGCCGAAACAGCAACACCTGATTTTGTTGATCCAACTGGCGGCAAGATTCTCGATGCTCTGTCAAAAGCTGCCGACAAAGTCGAAATCGAAGGCGTAAAAGCAGAGACAGCTTTGAATGAAGCAAAAGCGGAAGCTCAAAAGGCACTGGATCAAGCTTTGAAGGGGAAATAAGATGAAACCATTGACAGAAAAGTATCTAGGGAAATTCCAAGAACGGATTGGCAGCGAAGAAACGCTACCAGTTCGTTCCCATGAATTTCTTATTGGGGAACATCAGGATTGGATTGTGTTTAGTCTATCGGTAGAAAAAAGACGCTGGTTTGCAATGTTTGTTTGGGATCCTAACGGGCATCTTCGTGTCCAATTTTTGTTTGGAAAGTCCCCCGAGACGATTGTCCTTCATAAGGATTCTCTGCAGTCAAGCCCTCTTACCTTGCCAGGGGATTTGCCAGCAGGAATCTATAAAATCGAAATTCTTGCCGTGGAGGCCAAGCGGGAACTGGAATACAGCATTGAAATTGAAAGCGGAACAAGCCATTCTTCCTTTGCTGCGGAAACTGAACCCCTCGGGGACCACATTTGGGCTAAGGCAGATAGCCAAACCGGTTTTTCTTTTTCCTCGTTTGACTGGAAAATGAGAGTCGAAACCGGGAGACGTTGGTACAAGGGCGACTTCCACACTCATACGATTCTATCTGACGGAAAAATGAGCCGAAATGCCGGAATGCTTCAGGCGGAAAAAATGGGACTTGACTTCTTTTTCACAACCGAGCATCATGTAATGCCCACTGCCTGGGTTTCAGGAAAAGCTTTAGCCATTCCTGGAATTGAGATCACATCTCAAAAGGGCCATTTTAATATTCTTGGGCCAAAGCATTGGATTGATTGGCGTTATACTGCTGCTGACGGCGGAATGGAAACAGAACATGGAATGAACAGAATTCTGGAAGATGCCAGAAAAGCAGGAGCCCTCCGCTCGATCAACCACCCAATGCTGAAGCCTTGGCATTGGTGGTTCAATGACACAAAGCTTGAACAAGTGGATGTGATAGAGATCTGGAACGATCCGACCTATCCGACGAACCCTGAAGCAACCGAGAAAGCCTTAAAGCTCTGGACGGCTCTATGGAATGACGGCCACAAAATTTGGGGCATCGGAGGCTCTGACTCCCATCTGACTCCAGAAGAAAGCTATACCGAAAACGGTGAACCATCGCTAATTGGAGACCCTGGTACTTTCGTTCTGGCAGAAGGACTGTCGGCAGCAGAAATTCTTGAAGGTGTTTCTCTTGGCCGGGCATATGTATCGCGCGGCCCGCTAATTGAAGCATCAGTACAGGTTGGCAGCCAAACCTTCACTTTGGGCGATGACCTGACAGCAGCACTTCAGCAGAACGAGAACAACCGATTCGATATGACGATCCATATTGAAAATATCTCTCCGAATGCATCTATTCACTGGATTGAGAACGGTGAGGAAGTTTTAATCCAAAAAATTGAAGGCTACCGCTCCTTTTCGTACAGCTTCAATTGGAACAAGGAAGAGTATAATTGGATTCGCATCGAGGTTCGATCCGAAGACGAAAAGCTACTAGCTTTCACCAACCCTCTGTTTTGCGGAAAAAGAACACCCAGCCTTGCAACATGGTCACAACTACTAACAAAAGCTGAGGTTTTAAACGTTGATACAGATTAAAGGAATCCTTTTTGATAAAGATGGAACATTGATTGACTTCCATTCGGTCTGGTTGACAGCAGCAAGGGAACTAATAGCGCAGCTGACAGCACGGCTTGGACAGGTGGACAACCAAGTACTAATCGGCGATTTGCTTCATTCCATAGGGATTGTCAACGAGGAAGTGCTTCCCCACGGCGTTCTTGCCGGGGGAACTTCCTATGACATTGAAGCCGCTTTCCGGAAAGTGCTCAGCTACCATGAGATCCAGCAGATTCCCCGACTCAGGGAATGGATATCGGACAGCCTGGCACAGATAACGAAACAGAAGACAGAAATGATTGTTCCAACTGCCAATCTGGATGAGCTTTTCACCAATCTGAGAACAAAGGGCATTAAATTCGGAATCGCGACCGCTGATGACTGGGAAGCTACCGACATCTGCCTTAAAACCCTAGGGATCGGCCATTATTTTGAATTCATTGCCACCGCCGACCGCCTGCCGGAAAAAAAGCCTCATCCAAACGTCCTGTTTGCATTTTGCCAGCATTTTGGACTTGAACCAGAAGAAGTTGCAGTCGTAGGCGACACTGCCGTCGACCTCACCTTGGCAAAATTGGGGCAAGCCGGTCTCGCAATTGGAGTCTTGTCAGGAGTCAGCTCCACCAAAGATCTGGCCCCACTCGCTGACATTATCATCCCATCCGTCAACAACCTTATCGACCAACACGGCATTTGCGTATGGGAACGAAACACCTGTATTGCCCCAATCGCAAAGATGCATGGGAAAGGTTCTCCAGCTTCCTTATAAATAAGAAGAAAACGACATCCCCTTCCATCTGGAAGGGGATTGAAATTGAAATTTAAATACTAACCTTGAGGTGAAAAAACCGATGCCAGCTTGGCTTTTACTTATTTTCACGATCATCCTGGAGGTAGCCGGGACCATTTCATTAAAGCTTTCAGACGGACTGTCTAAATTTACTCCATCCGTTTTAATATTCGTATTTTACGGCGGATGTTTTAGCATATTTCCGTTTGTTGTGCAAAAAATGGATTTAAGTGTGGCCTATGCAATTTGGTCCGGAGTGGGCACACTTGCAGTAAGCCTCATCGGCATCCTGTATTTCCAGGAAAGCATCACCTTGTTTAAGGCGATTTCCATCATACTCATTATCCTTGGGGTTATTGGGATAAAGATAAGTCCGGCCACATAATGGAAGATCTCTCTACCTGTTTCATATAGTAATTAAACAAAAAGCATATTCTTCTTCGATGAAACGATGATCGAACCAAATTAAAGAGGATAGCAATATAGCTTTCCTCCTTCTTTTGCTTTTCGAGATTTATAATAAAACAGTGAAAAAATTAAAGTTGGACTCATCTCTTTTGACAGTTCCATGTACTTCACCAGGGTATCCGCAATGAAGGCCATGTATTCTTTTGTATGATCCTGGTTTTCAGAGGTGAAGATCTTTTGTACCTTATCTTGATCGATGTCATCCCCAACCCGTTTTTTTAAAGACAATCCGTCACTCCATAGTAGAGACAATTACGTTTTGGTCCATTAATTTTATTGATCTTCCCTTCATCCACCACCGATACAAAATAGGCAAAGAACCAGCCCCATATCTTAAGTCTTATTTTTTATGTCTCATTATTATACTATCTCTTTAGTTTCAAACCTGTTATATTGGGTGGGAATTCGATTCGAGCAAGACCCCATTTTGTCTTCTTTGTACTGATAGTAGCCGAATCTCGTTACGATTCTTGCTATTATGCGTTGGATTATCGAAACCGGATATCGTTATTTCTAAGAGTTACTTGGCTTTGACGAATACCAGCTTTTTCACCACAAAGGGATTCAACGTTCTTGGTGTATCGAGTTCTTTACCTAAAACTATCTAGAAATACGAACGTTAAAAAATGGCAACAAGAAATCCCATTAACAATTTGTGATGTCGTTCGGCGAATAAGTAAAGATCATCTGGGTCAACTTGTGGTAAACGCCTATGAACAAGCATTGTCGAAAAAATCCTTTATGGATGTGCTGAAAGATCTGAAATTGATGGCGAAAAACTTCGATTTTTGTAACAAGCTACCCGTTGCACTTTATAGTGTTTATTGAAAAATGCAAGAGTCAAGCAAAATAAGTAACCGTTTTGTTCAACCACCGAATCCCATGATGATATATTTACAGATCCACATTGGTTACCAAATATAAACGTGAATACTCTTCTCGCCCGTCACATGCTTTGGGTTGCAAATTATACATTTTCCGACAACACTTGAATACAAGTGATGATTCCCTTTTTTAAATCTTCATGTGACCAACTCGGGATCTTCCCATTTTGAATTGCAAGTTCATGGGAAGCAGGAATATGAATGAAGCCTGAAAGGGTCCTTTTTCCCTGCATTTTTACGTAATGCAAGCCCTGATACATGACATGGTTGCATAAATATGTTCCCGCTGTATTTGAGATTTCAGCAGGTAGACCTTGTTCCTGCAGGCGATTGATCATGGAACGAATGGGCAATGTCGATAAATAACCGTCTGCTCCTTCCAACTGAATCACCTCGTCAACCGGGACGTTTCCAAAGTTGTCACGGTTTCCATCATTGACATTAATGGCAATGCGCTCAGGTGTGATTTTATACCGTCCACCAGCTAAACCCAACGATATTACTGCATCCGGCTGAGTTTTCTCTAAGTGCTCAATGAGTTGCTTTCCTGATTCGCGGAAGTTAACCGATAAGATTTCTCCATGAACCTTATACCTGCCAATTTCCATACCATTTAGGTCTTCTACAATTCGCATAGTTGGATTAATCGTAAAATCTAGAAACGGTTCAAAACCTGTCAATAGTAGTGTTTTCATAAATCAACCATTCCTTTCATCAAGTTTAATTGGACGAATTCGCTCAAGGGATAGGCCAGGGACACGGTGACGCTCCCACTCCACTTTTGTATGTAAAAGCACATCGATAATCGCTAAATCAAATTCAATGTGGGCGTCAATACAGCTTTGTAGGTCTTCTCCATATACTACCTCATCAGCCGCTTCCGAGATAATATCAGCGGCAATCCACTCTGGGTACCGAATAATGCCTATCGATGCATAGTTTGGAGTTACGAAGGTTTGTCTATAAAAATGGATTCCTGGCGCCTCTTCAATCGGAAAAACGTCTGGTAACCATTGGTTTCCATATTTGATAAAGCGTTCTTTCCAATAGGAATTATCGAAGTCAATAGAAGTATCTCTTAAATACTGGCTTACATTCTTGACGATTTCTTCAAGGTTCTCTTCATGCTGATTTCGGTAAGATACGTCTTGCGACACTCGTCCTATTCCATAAATATGTGCACTAGGCAAAAAATACGAGACTGGAAACCTTGGCGGACTATTGTAGCCTGCAAAGGGTTGAACCCATTCATGCGCTGGGATACCATGATCATCAATTATGATGTCAGGTGCCCACCTGCGAAGAATTTCAGGATAAATATTCGCTTCACCAAACACCGTGTTTTGAAAACGGACATGAGCGAATTCCAAACCTACCGCATTGAATCTTGCCGCATGATGTTTCCAGTCAGGATGCTCGTTCGTAAGTTTCGTTAATAACTGATAACCGTCAGGATTAGCTAATGGTATGAACACAACATTCATGTGCTTCAACCAATTACAAAACCATTCCTCTGCCTTGTCCATTAGGGCGAAAACAGCAGGGGTACTGGAAACCTCATTGGAGTGATGTCCCGCTTCAATAAACAACGTTTTCTTGAACGCAGACATTTTTAGTGGCGAATAGAAGTCTTCACCTGCATCTAAAAAACACTCGACTACAGGTATTGCATGTCCGCCATAGGAATAATCAGGATACAAAACGTGATACTTTGGATCATTTTCCATCCATCGCTGAATCTCTGGATGAATTTGTTCAGATGGTTGTTCGAAAGCTCCAATAGGAAGGTAGAATTCCCGTTTTCCATCAGTTACGGTTGCTGCAAACATTACTCCTTCTGGATCGAAAATAAGTGCCTTAGTGATTAATTGTTCAATCGACTTTTCTTGCCAACCGTAAACTTTAATCTGCGCTTCCGGTTTCAGTCCTGGCCTTACATGCATAAATGGATGGATTCCACCCGGAGCTGAGAATGCCTTTCCTTCCACTCTTTCTCCCAACTGAGCAAAGTAATCCAAAGTATTAAAATATAAATCTTCATGTAATGCTTCAAGGGAAGAAACACGTTCCTTATCCACTTGAAGACTTTTTTCTTCCTCACTCATCCATACATCCACTTCAATTCGGTCAAATAGCGGACGGCTGTGTCCCTGTCCTGGCTGATAGTTGGATACTTCACGCCATAGCTTTGGCAGGACCTCCTCGACATAAAAACGGTAAAATCGCTCCCTGTCTGTTTGAATAAGGTGTTCCTCGACCTTGTTAACATGATGGATCCGGACCGCACTTGAGACGGGGTAAACCATATGCTGACCATCCAAATAGGGAAGACTTGAAACTGGCACGTCCAAATCGCTAAGGAAAAATTTATCCCCTTTCTCATCAATCCCATAAATCTCATACGTATGACCGAGGGTCTCCTCAAGCGTAAAATAAACTTGACTTGCCTTTAAACCAATCGTCTCCTCGATGTAACCATCAATCGGGTAAAGCTCTTGAATCCAACGTATCGGTAGCTCCAATCCTTTTTCCCCGGTTTCTTTTTGGACCTTTATCTCCATTCCTTGAACAAGTTGATTCGATGCTTGCCACTCAGGTAGAACTTCTTCCATGATCCAATGTAGACCAGTTTTATAAGCCGAGTGAATGACCAATGAGTGAATTTCAGGAAACTTAACCCTCCACTCTTTTTCAAGCTGCTCGCGAATTTTGAATGGTTCCGACAAAAATACTTCCACATCTGCTCCATTAAGATTCTCTGATTTTGTTAAAATCTGAAAAGCGATGTCTACTTCACTCTCATCCTTCCATGTCATTTCAAACAACTGAGGTGGGTCTTCCTTTTGGGCAAGTTGATGCTTCTTTTCCCAATATCCAAATGAACCGCCTTCACTCCAATGTTTTGATCTAACAAGCCGAGCCAATGCTGCAGAGAGCATTTCTTTCGAACCTTTGAAGGATAAAATATTTGTGTCTACTAGCTCTAAAACAGCGCCCGCTTGGCCTGGATATTCATCTAATACCTGTCCAGATTCTAAAAGATGATTTCCTTCCCCAATTACAAAATGCAAACTTGCATTCGATTCGTTAGTGACTGGGAATGATATCCTGGTCGAATACATCGAGCTCCTTGCTGCAAAAAAACATACCTCCTGTAAAAGCGCGGTCGTTAACAGGGGCTTTTCCACCTCAATGTTCATGCTTAAGGATTTTCCTGGGCTCGCTTCTTTATTTTTACCCACACCAGAGAAACTCCATAATTCACTAAGATTATCGATGATAGGAAGATTATAATCGCTTTCTAAATGACCATAAACAACCGAAATGGGGACTCGACCGGCATAGACCTTTCCGTTACGTAATTCAATTGCGATACACCAATCACATTCTTGTTCATCATCCATCGCAGCCAACAATTTTAAAAGCATAGAAAGCTCTACTTCACTTTTATAATGAACCAAAAGCTTTTCTGCTTCGATTCTAATGTCCGTTTTGAAATCCGACTTTTCAAAGCCAAGTTCTACCACGCCTTCCCTCTGTTCGAAGAAATCAAATGATAGAGACGTCGTCTCAAATCCAAGTCTGGCACAGAAATCAATTAACCCCTCTGGGGCAAGAAAGTCCGGGAGGTTGATAAAAATATTTGTCCCATCAATGACACCATCCCCGTTCTGATCCTGTAGCAAGCCATCCTTGGTCCACATTTCCAGAAGATTTTTCAATGGTCGTCTCCTACACTTTCATATTTGGATCTAATTTATCGCGCAACCAATCTCCAAGTAGATTAAAGCCCAAAACCGTAATCATTATGGCTACACCTGGAAAAACAGCTGTCCACCATGCACTTGTAATATAATTTCGACTATCAGCAAGCATTCCACCCCAAGACGGAATCGTGGGATCGACCCCCAAACCAAGAAATGTCAGTGAAGCTTCTAACAAAATAAACTCAGCAATGTACATTGTTCCTAGGACAAGAATCGAAGATAATACATTCGGTAAAATGTGCTTGCGAATAATGTTAAAATTCGTTCCACCAATTGCCTTAGCTGCCTGAATATATTCTTGCTCTTTTAATGAAATCACCTGTCCACGTATCAGGCGGGCAAAGCCAACCCAATAGGTTAAACCTAGAATGATAATAATTTTCCAAATCCCCGTGCCAAGCACACTCATGATGACAATCGCAAATAAAATGAATGGGAAGGCTAACTGAATATCAGCTACGCGCATGATGATATCATCAAGCCATTTCCCAAAGTACCCTGAAATCAACCCTAGAACCGTTCCAATTACCATCGCAATTAAGACACCAAAAATTCCTACCATCAGAGAAATTCTAGCTCCATAAATAATTCGGCTTAATAAATCACGACCCACCTGATCCGCACCAAGCAGGAAAGCTGATTCACCCTTTGGATCTGCCCAAGATGGAGGAGCCAACCTAGATGACAAACTCGCCTTCGACGGGTCAAAAGGGGTGATAAACGGAGCAAACAAAGCACAAGAAACACTGAGTGCCACGAGGATTAACCCGATGAATCCAACTGGATTCTTTTTAATAAAACGCCACAACTTTTTAAGGTGAGGCCTTCTTGGAGGATTTACAGGCACTGCTTTTTCAAGCCCTACAGATGTCATGATTTACTCCCTCCTACTTTCACTCTTGGATCAATTAGTGTGTAGCTTAAATCAACGATTAAATTGACTAACACCATGATAATGGCTAAGTAAATAACTCCACCCTGGATCACAGGATAATCCCTTTGATTGATGGCATCTATGATTAAACGACCCACACCAGGCCAAGAAAAAATTTGCTCCACAATGACAGTGCCGCCCAATAGCGATCCAAATTGAAGCCCAATAAAGGTTACGGTTGGCAATAAAGCATTCCGGAAAGCATGCTTAATGATTACCTTCCATTCACTAATCCCTTTTGATTTAGCGGTTGAAACATATTGTTGATTCATCACTTCAAGCATCGATGACCGGACAAGCCTAGCAAGAATCCCAGATAAAATTAAACCCAGTGTTATTGAAGGTAAAATTAAGTGCTTGAAACCTTCAAAACCCGAAACCGGCAACCATTGTAACGTGACCGAAAAAACAAGGATAAGCATAATACCTAACCAGAAATTCGGGAAAGAAATCCCTAATAAAGAAAAAATTCGTCCAAAGAAGTCAACTGCGGTATCGCGCTTTACCGCGGACAATATCCCAACTGGAAAGGCAATAAGAATCGCAACTGCCATACCTCCTAAAGCGAGTGCAAGCGTAGCGCCAATTCGTTCATTGATTAATTCCATGACCGGCATCCCACTTCGAAACGATTTACCAAAATCAAATGTAAAAATACCCTTTAGAAATATTCCATATTGAACATATAATGGTTCATCTAAACCTAGATTGCTTCTAACTTCCGCAATTGCTTCTTTAGTTGGCTCTCCTGCTGCAAACATTACGGAGACAGGATCACCTGTCAGACGAATTGAAAAAAAGACAATCAACGAAATCCCTAGTACAACTAAAACTGTGTGTAGCAATCTTCGTATCACGTAAGCTATCATGATTGTTCCCCCTTACTACCAGCGAGTGAGTGATAAATAAAAGAAGTTTTCAGTGTGTGTTGATATCAGAACCAAGAAACTTGCCCTAACTCAACATAATATTTAATAGAAAGAGATAGCATGAGGTTCATACTATCTCTTTCTGACCGTTCCATCTTCTTTACGTTTATTTAACGGAAACTTCTTCTAGACGCATTCTATCATCATGAGGCGGCTGGAAGTTTTCCAAACGAGAGTTTGCTGCATATAAATCAACAGCTTGGTAAAGATTTAGTTCTGGTGCCAAATCATATAGCAATTCAGTTAACTCCATGAAAATCTTTTTACGCTCTTCTTGATCCACTGTTGCACGCTGTGCAGCAAGCAATTCTTCCACTTTTTCATCTTTAAAAGATGGGTTCCACTGCTCCCCTTCATGGTACATTAGGTAAGCCGTGTTATCAAAGTCAAGAGTCCATCCTCCCCAGCCTTGACGATACATATGGCCAGCCTTTCCATTAGGTATTAACTCGGAAATGAGCGTTGTGTTGTCAACACTGTTAATATTCATTTTTAATCCAACTTCTTCCAAATAGAAAGCAACCGCTTGAGTAATCTCTTTGAAGTTTCCATCATTACCAGGAATGTAGACATCTAATACTGTCCCTTCAGCTACTCCTGCCTCCGCTAACAACTCTTTTGCTTTTTCTGGATCATAAGGGTATGGCTCTAAATCCGGATTGTTTCCGAATGAAAGCTCACTTTGGTAAGTGCTGATTTGCTTACCATAGCCACTTAAAATTTCATCAATGATTGATTGCTTATCTACTGCATAGTTGATCGCTTGTCTTACAAGTTTATTGTCCATTAGCTTTTGGCCAGGATCAAAACGAAGGGAGTATACCGTTGGCGTACCCACATCAATTAATTCTAAGTAACTAGTATTTTTAACGGTTTCAGCTTGAGCAACCTCTACACGCTTCATTACGTCAATGTTTCCGGTTTGAAGTTCTGCTAATCTGGTAGAAGCTTCCGGAATCACTTTAAATGTAACTTTATCAAGTTTTGGTAAGCCCTCTTTCCAGTAATCAGGGTTCTTTTCTAAAACAATTTCCTGGTCACGCTTGTAACCTGTCATTTTAAAGGGACCCGTCCCAACAGGGTTATTATTGAAAAACTCATCATCATGTTCCTGAACATATTTAGGAGGAACAATCACCGCCCCATAACCTGCAAGCTTTGTTAAAAGAACAGGATCAGGAGAATTTAAGTGAAAAGTTGCAGTATATTCATCAACTACTTCTACACTATCAATCGAAGTATAGTTTGAGTATTGAGGTCCCTTTTGTCCTTCTTCACCTAGCAAGCGATCGAAAGTAAACTTTACAGCATCGGCGTTGAATGGTTCCCCGTTATGGAATTGAACACCTTGACGAAGCTTGAATTGTAAGGTTTGGTCATCTAGATACTCCCAGCTTTCAGCTAGACCAGGCTGGATTTCCAAATTTAAATTTCGATCAACTAGCCCTTCAAATACAGAAGTTGCAATTGTACTCCAGTCCAACAAAAAGGTATCAATCGGGTCCCAGTTTTGTGGTTCCCCTGAAACTCCAATGATAATTTCATTTCCACGATCTTTAGCTGGGTTTTCCCTACTATCGCTTTTTTCATTTGTGCTAGACTCTTCTCCTCCACCAGAACACGCTGCTAAAACGAGCATTAAAGAAAATATTAGCGAAATCAATGATAGCCATTTCTTCATCATAATCTGTTATCCTCCTTTGGTTGTTGTTTATAATTTTTACCTTATGGATATGGATGGGTATAACCATCTCTCTTGACAAGTTGGTAGAGAATTCCGCCATACTAATCGAGCACGGGACGATTCCAAAGCGGCTAAAGATAGGTACAGCAATTGATAAATTTTCTTCCTCGAGATCAGAATCACTATAAGCAAAGCAAAACCAGACTCCCTTGTCATTTCTACGGTTCCATACTTCCTCAATCGATGTGGGTGTCTGATTTGTATATTGGTCAAGGGATTACAATAGTTTCGGTCAAATTCCTCTTGAGATAAATTAGCTAGGAATGTCCGAGTTATAGGCACCCGCACATAAAGGTGCGTATAGTCCAACTTCTAATGTAAAGCCTCACTACTGGTCTAATACCATCAATTTTTTCAATATAGAACTCTTAATTTTGCTCCTAAATGACCATTTAGACGACTTCTCTAAATCTTCTTCATAAAAGGACAGACAACCGATGAACAACTGATATCTTTCTGCTACCCGTTCACCCAATTCTAGAAATGTTGTTCCTATATCATAAACCTCACCATCTATCACCAAACCATCTTGCTGAAAGGATATTCTTTGTAAATAACCGAATTGCACAAATTTTGCAACAATCGGGTATGGAGAATAAATTTGGGTATTCCCATAAATTTTGAAATTCATCGAGACAGACACAATAGGTTACTCTTCTGTATAAACATCCAATAGTCGAAGTGCTTTTTCTACTGTTTACTCATACAGATACTCCTGATCCTTGTTAACTTCTGTGTAGAGATGGCAGGAAACGTCATGTTGATCTCGAACCGTCTGTAGCGATGGTGCTTCCGTTTTACAAATATCCATGCAGGAAGAACATCTAGGATGGAATGTACATCCGCTTGGAGGATTTGATGGGCTTGGCACATCGCCTTTTAAAATGATACGATTTTTCTTTTTTAACGGATGAGAACTTGGGTGTGCTGAAAGTAGGGCCTTCGAATAAGGATGTAGTGGTTCATCATACATTTGGTTCTTTTCGGCCACTTCCACCATCTTCCCGAGATACATAACTCCGATTCGATCACATAAATGTTTTACAACACTTAAATCATGAGAGATAAAAATGTAGGTAAGCCCAAATTCCTTCTGTAAGTCCTTCATTAAGTTTAATACTTGAGATTGAATGGAAACATCAAGCGCTGAAACAGGCTCATCGGCAATAATCAATTTAGGCTTTGTAATCAATGCTCGTGCGAGCCCAATCCTTTGACGCTGCCCACCTGAAAATTCGTGCGGAAACCGCGAAAGCTGGTCAACTGTCAAACCAACCTGTTCAGCAATCTCATGAACTCGCTTTTCCCTTTCGGATCGATCTTTAACATCAAAGTTGATAAGGGGTTCCTCAATAATATCTTTCACCCGCATCCGCGGATTGAGTGAAGAAAAAGGGTCTTGAAAGACTATTTGGATATCCTTACGCAACTTTCTCATTTCGGTTTTATTCACCTCTGCGATATTAACACCCTGAAAATAAATGTTCCCACTTGTTGGTTCGAGGAGCCGAAGAATCGTTCGGCCAGTCGTGCTTTTCCCGCAACCTGATTCACCGACAATTCCAAACGTTTCTCCTTGCTTAACTTCAAATGAAACTCCTTCGACCGCTTTTACTTGATTAATAGTCTTATTCCCAAAAATCCCACCCTTAACAGGGAAGTGTTTTTGTAAATTTTCAACTTTCAGTAATACATTTTGCTGTTCTGTCACATTATCACCTCCGCTTCCTCCCGCTCATATAGCCAGCATTTCACTCGCGATCCACTCTCCTTTACCACTAGTGGAGGAGTTTCTTTGCACCGATCATGTGCTTGTGGGCACCTTTCAGCGAACCTACAACCAATCGGCATATTTCCATATACCGGAACCACTCCCGGAATCGAAGAAAGATATTCCTTTTGCTCGCTGATATCAGGAAGTGATGCAAGCAATCCCTTCGTATAGGGGTGCTTAGGATTGTCGAATAACTCAACAACTAAGGACTCCTCCACAATCTCACCCGCATACATTACGATGACTCGATCACACATCTCAGCGACAACACCGAGATCATGGGTAATCAATATAATGGACATGTTCATTTGATCCTGTAGATTTTTCATCAACTCTAAGATTTGCGCTTGAATTGTCACATCAAGTGCAGTAGTAGGTTCGTCCGCAATAAGTATTTCCGGGTTGCAGGAAAGCGCAATGGCAATCATGACCCTTTGGCGCATCCCCCCTGAAAGTTGATATGGATATTCATCCAAGACTTGATCAGGTCTAGGAATTCCAACAAGCTGAAGCATCTCAAGTGCCCTCGCTTTAGCTTCCTTTTTCTTCATCGGTTCATGATTCAATACCATTTCCATGATTTGATTGCCAATGGTATGTACTGGGTTTAATGAACTCATCGGCTCTTGGAAAATCATCGCGATTCGTTTTCCACGAATTTTACGCCAGTCCTTTTTTCTAAAATCTTTAAAATGGAGGTGATCTATACGAACATCACCACCTAAATACTCTACTCCAGGTGGCAAAAGTCCCATTAGTGAAAGTGATGTCATACTCTTTCCACAGCCTGACTCGCCAACAATTCCAAGCGTTTCCCCTTTATAAAGGTCAAAACTAACACCATTTACAATGTTGGTTTTCTTTCCTTCATCTTTTATACCAACTTTAAGTTCATTAACCTCTAATACTTTTTGAACCATTATGACACTCCTAACGGTTTCATTTTTTTAAACCAAATTTATTTTTGTATTCTTCTTATAATATATAATTATTAGAATATTTTCAATAAAATTTTCCTGCTATATAGACGGAACTAAAGAT
>NZ_JXIQ01000193.1 GCF_000934845.1 Mesobacillus subterraneus | reverse complement strand
CCAGCATTAGCACATAGCCCAACGCTTAGGCAAGCCGTTTGCCGCTAACTCCTCGAGACGTTTTTCGCCTTCGGGGTCTATCAACAAAAAAAGATTCGTTTAAGAATATTTGGCTCTATGCCTCGATTTTCCATCAATTGCAAAAAAGGCTAAACATATAAATTCTGATATTACAAAAAAAGCGCAAGCACCTTTCTACTCGCCGTTTTGTTCTCCTGCTTGAGACGGAACTTATTCAGAACGGAGATCATATGCCAGGTGTATTTATGTGAAAAGGTCTTTTTAGCACCAATACGGCTCATTGGTAACCTCTTTTCCCGGTTTCATCTTATCTATAAATAAAAGACTCCCTTTTTCCAGGAGTCTTTTGACCTTTATTTTGTTACAATCTCTTCGATTTTTTTCAACAGCTCTTTTGCCCGTTTTTCTGTGGTGTGCCTGCTGTTCACCATTTTAAATCCAGCCTGTGCAATTGCTCTCCGCTCCTGTTCATTCTCCAAAAAATATAGTGCCTTTTCTCTGACGTTGTCTGAAGTCACCGAAACAAAAGTCTCACCGTCAACGAAGCCAAGCTCGGTTAACTCATCAGAAGCGCTAGCAAGAAGCAGCGTATTAGAAGCCAGAGCTTCAAAGTATTTCATCAATGGAAAGTGCTCAACCGAATCGCAAGTAAGGAAAATTTTAGCCTTATTCAATTGCTTGGCGTAAGCTTCACCAATCAGTACAGCCTCTTTCCCAGATAAATCCTTATATCCTGGATGGCCAAAGTACACAAAACCTTTTTCTCTTTGCATGATTTCGAGCATTTTTACTCTTTCTGGATAAAGCTTCGGGAAGATTGCACCGATCATTAAAAAATCGATCTCTTTTTCTAATTGATAATCATAAAAAATATCCGTTGGCACATGGTGGGGAGTCCAAATGAACCTTTCTCGGAATTCAGGAAGATAGTTGTACGAAGCATTGCGATAATGTGTGAATAAGTAGCGAATATTTTCTTTTTCATAAAAATTTTTTCTGTGTTTTAATTTGTATTTTATATCATGCACGATCGCCCCGACTGGAATATCTAAATCGGCGAATCCCCAGACAAACGGGCAATAATCGTATTTAAAATCATTCAACAAAATAAAATCAGGGGTAAAACCAAGTTCTGCAAGGATTTCATGGATGTTTCCATCCTCGCCATATTGGACAAGAAAAGCATACTTGCTTAATTCATCCGCTAAATATTTGCTGCTTTTCTCCATCCGATTTTCAAAGTTTTTCGTCAAGAACAAGATGTTTAGTTTCCCATTTGTCTCCAGGGTTTCGATCATATGCGCGCCCCCTCAATAAGAAATTTTTCATTTCATTAAAACGGGGCCCTCTGTTAGAAGGCCCTGCTTGTTTCTTAAGAAGGAAGGTCTATTGCAATGATATCCTCGATCATGACGAGGATAAGACCAACGCCAGGAGAGGTAACTTGTTCAAAGATGACAAAATCTGTTCCTAATGTCACGATCCTGACAGCAACTAAATCAAGAGTCGTTGTCTGCTGGGTATTTCTTACATACACTTCTGGGATGATCGCTCCATTCTGATAGTAATAGAGGAGGACCGTCCATAAACCCGTTGAGGAAACTCCACTAGGAAAAGCTACCGGAGGGAAATTATCAATATGCATGATTCATTCTCCTTTCAAATTTAACTTTTTTGCTATCAATACTTATATATGTAAAAGGAATATGTTGGAGTGGTTAATTGTCCAGAGTGGACAAAAAATATACGTATGTCCCAGTTTCTGACAATCGTTCTGATGTGTTATGAAAAAAGAACAGTTTTTTTTACTTAAAAAGGAATGGATGAATGTTGATATGGTCGGACTCTAAGAACGCGGGATTACGCTGTCTCTACTTTTTCCTTTCAAGCTTGGCTAATTTGATGAATTCATCCAAATTGGGCGTTTTACTTATTCCACCTTACCCGTAAAAACATACTCTGTTAAAGAAAATATTAATTAATATAAGGAGGAGAAACCATGGGTTGTGGTTCTGAATACTACACAAGCAACTGCGTGTGTGATACATTGTTAGCGATTGTTGAAGCCCAAGAAAAGGTAAGTCCAAGCTCAGGCTGCACGGATAGCTGTGCAACAGCGATCCAGGAGTTATTAAACGGAGTGGTGAACGGGACTGCTGACACGATTCCAGTCATCCTGTATTGTAAAGGTACATGTGCTCCATTTGAAGGGCTAGGGGTAGCAAGAACTGGGGTTGTTGGAACACCATTCGCACCCGTATCCGGCTATATTTTCAGGGTAGTCGAAGTGGATCCTGAAACATGCTGCGCTGTACTGGAAATCCTTGAGGATGGAACACCATTAGGCGGTACCCCTTTATCAGGGCTAGCTACCGCTACTGCATTGGTTCGCACTGAAGTGTGCATCACAGTCGATCTCAACTGCTTCTGCGGCGTATCATGCCTTTTCCCACAAGATTTGCTATAAAACGAAAAGGCTGTTTCCGTAAGAAGAAACAGCCTTTTTGTTTATCATTACAGCATGAATCATTCTTAAAAGGAACGCAAAAAGGGCGCCTGATCGGCGCCCTTTTTCTTATATCATTTTAAAGTCAACGAGGTCGACAATATTGCATTCCTGGATCTTTTTACCGATTCGGAGCCTTACGATGTCGCCGCGTTTGCTCTCAACTTGAAATTTGATTTTTTTTCCGTTCACACTCGCTTCGCAAAACGGCTTTTTAATTACATTTGGATACCGCGCCAATCTTGAAATCGTTTGCTTTAGTTCTTTATAATCTACCTCGTCTGTTGCCAATTTTTCCTGGCTGTCATTGTCAACAGTGACCAGTCTTTTCTCAAGTGAATCGAGGTTTCCTTCTTGAATATTTTTGATCAGATCCTCATCGGCTTTCGGGATCAGATCTTTCAGGAACATTTGAACTAATTGAGGATCTGCTTTCGGTTTTGCTTGCGTTTCTGTCTCGGCTTCCTGATTCCCTGTTGAAGCAGGATCGCCATCCAGCATCTGCTTCATTTCCGCTCTCATTTGGTCGATCGGTAAAATGATTTGCTGTTTATTTTCTTCATCTGCTGGTTCATCAGAATCAAGCGCTTCAGGAACCAGCTCAACCGGCAACTCGCTTTCCTTGCTTGCATTCCCTTCTGCCATCAGTTGCGCAGCCTTTTCGGAATTGGAATCCAGTTGATCCTCTTGCATTTGAACGATTGCAGGCTGTTCACTGCCCTTTTCTAGTTCAACTATGGTTGCCAGCTCTTGCTGTTTTTCTTTTAATTTAATATAGAATATTGATTGCATATTAGACTCTGCTGTCTGCCATTCCGGCTGGCTGATAAACAACAAAGGCTTTGATGTATTTGTGTTTTTTGACATGTCCATCCTTCTCCTTTTCACCTATTATCTAAATCCGTCCTATGTATTTGTATGCGGCTAGAGTGCAGGTGTTGAATGGACATCATAAAGTTTTACCAGTAGAAACAAAAAGACAGTCTTTGTTAAAAAACCCTCGCTTCAAATAGAAGCGAGGGAATCGATTAAAGAATATGAAATCCAGAATCTACATGAATATTTTCTCCTGTAATTCCTCTGGACATATCGCTAAATAGGAAAACTGCTGTATCGCCAACTTCTTCCGGAGTAGTATGGCGTCGAAGCGGGGCTTTCTCTTCAATTTCCTTCAAAATCAAATTAAAATCACTTACGCCTTTAGCAGATAGGGTGCGGATTGGACCGGCTGAAATCGAGTTTACCCGAATATTATGCTTACCTAAATCCGCAGCAAGATAACGGACACTGGCATCAAGCGCGGCTTTTGCCACTCCCATCACATTATAATTTGGAATCGCGCGCTCCCCGCCTATATAAGTCATAGTCACGATACTTCCGCCATCTGTCATTAGCTCTTTCGCTTCTTTGGCTACAGCTGTCAAGGAATATGCGCTGATATTTTGGGCAAGCAGAAAGCCATCACGGGTTACATTCATATAGTCCCCTTGTAGCTCTTCTTTGTTTGCGAATGCGATGCAGTGGGCAACACCATCAATCGAGCCTGCTGCTTCTTTTATTTCTGTAAAGCATTTCGCGACATCTTCGTCACTTGTCACATCGCATGGGAAAACGGAATAATTTTGATTCAGTGATTCCGCAAGTTCCCGGACATTTTTCTCCAGACGCTCACCTGCATAGGTGAAAATTAAATTTGCACCGGCATTGTGGAGAGATTGAGCAATCCCCCAGGCGATGCTCCGTTTATTGGCTACACCCATTACTACATACGTTTTACCACTTAATGAAAAAGTCATTTTTCCCTATCCCCTTATTAATATAAGTTATTAGTACCTAGTGCTAATTCTACACTATATTCATTTTTTTGGAAAGAATAACCCGCCGGATAGGCGGAGATCGTTACAAACTCAGCACCAAAAACAAAATTCGAGTTCCCTTTTTAGTTCATCAACATATTCTTTTGAACCTGTAACGATCAAACGGTCTTTTAGGCGCATTTCAGTATCTCCATGAGGCACGATCGATTCATTCTCCCGCAGGATGCGGACAAAGATGACATCCCCGGTGAATGGAAACCGTCTTAATGTCATGCCGTCAAAATGATCATTAAGCATCCTTATTTCATGCAGCGAATTTTCCTGTTGGGTCAGGATTGTCAGGACACCCGGTGATTCAATCATCGCACGCAACAGCATCTCCGTTGAACGAAGAACAGAGAAAACTTCAATTCCCTCTTCCTGGGCTTGCTCGGCAAGGTCCAGACTTTCTATTCTCGCAATAACTCGTTCCACCCCATGTTCCTTCGCGCTTACAGCGATGGTCGCATTGAGATGATAGTCCCCCGTAGAAATCACCATAATATCCGCATCAAACACTTCCACCTTTACAAGTGTTTCAAGTTCATAATTCTCCATTTCCATTATTTCGAACACAGTGTCAGCTAGTTTCTCCGCTTTATCTTGTTTTGTATGATAGATGACCGGTTCATATAATGAAGAGTGAAGGGCTCTAGAAACCGGGAGTGTCATCTGGTTGGCACCAATAAATGCCACCTTGACTTTCATATTCTCAGCCTTTTCTTCTGGAAATAACTTTTTGAATAAAATTGGTGTCAAAACACTGGAAATAACTGCGACCAGAATCAGTGTTCCGCTCATCCCTGCAGTGATCATTTCCATTCTTTCACCAATAGTTGCAGCTGCAATGACTAGCGACAGAGTAGAAGTCAGCAAGAAGCCCGCTGCCAAAACCGTCTTTGTACCGTACCATTTCTTGAGCAGAAAGACTGGGATCAATTTTGATAAAAATAATGCCAAAAGCAATAACGGAATTAGCACCAACAGCTTTTTGTCACTAAATAAGGACCAAACATCCAGATCCACACCGACCATTACGAAAAAAATCGGAATCAGAAATCCGTAGCCAAATGAATCAAGCTTATGGACCATTTCCTGATCCGGAGCAAGCAGGGACACAAGAACACCTGCGAGGAATGCTCCCAGAATATTTTCGGCGCCAACTGTTTCAGAGATGGCAACCAGCAAAATGATCAAGGCAAAGACAGCACGCGTGCCAATCTGTGTTGTTCCTGTTGAAAGTGCATTGATAAAGCTTCGGTTCTTGAAAGTTCTGCCGACAAAGTACAGCAAGACTCCCGCAGCGAACAGAACAAGCAACAGCCAAGTGTTTCCTTCTCCTCCACCATAAATCGAAACAAAGACAGCGAGCAATATCATCGTTGCCAAGTCAGCAATTACCGCCACCAGTAAAATTATCTGGCCAATATTCGTTTTCATTAAATGGGCATCCTTTAAGGTTGGCACCACAACTCCGAGCGAGATCGTGGAAATGATCAATGTCATTAAAAACATATTTTCGATAAAACCAGCAAGTACGAATAAGTACGATAAACCCAATGAGACAATGAAAATACCTATGAAGATGATCAAAGCGACCACGAATGTATTTGGTTCTTTTTTTTCATTGGCCCTTCTGCTCGTTTGCTTTTTATTGCCTGAAAAAGCAGTAAAATCAATTTCCAACCCACTCAAGAACATCAGGAACAGAAATCCTAAAGTTGACAGTGTGCTTAGCCATGCATCCTCATGGACAATATTGAAGCCACTTTTACCGATCAGCAAACCCATGATGATTTCAGCGACTACTACAGGGATGATAGTTAATTTTAAGCGATGTAAAATAATAGGTGTGATGAATGCTACGACCATGACAATTACAAGTGATGTAATCGAGGCATGCTGTTCCATTTGCTCCCTCCTCTTGTTTAAATTAGAAACCTCATGAATATTTTAGCCATTCCAAAGTAAATCAAAATGCTGATAATATCATTGATCGTAGTGATAAATGGACCTGATGCAACTGCAGGGTCCACTTTCAATCTGTGCATCAGCAGCGGAACAAGCGACCCAGCCAGTGTCGCGATGATCAGAGTAATAAAGATCGAAATGCCAACTAATAGCCCGAGAAAAAATTCGCCTTTCCAAAAATAAACAACAGCGGCAACCAGAATCCCGCATACCGCTCCGGTAATCAATCCTGTACCAGCTTCCCTGAGGATAATGCTCCATTTGTTTTCTTTTTCAAGATCGCCGGTTGCAATTCCCCTGACTGCCACTGCGAGTGCCTGAGTACCGGTGTTTCCTGCCATTCCGGCGATTAAGGGAATGAAGATTGCCAAAATTGCAACCTTATCAAGTGTTTCTTCAAATCTTCCAATCAAGCTCGCTGAAAACATCCCTAAAAACAGTAAAATGATCAGCCATGGCAGTCGTTTCTTAGCTGCTGTAAATGGATTCCGGTCAATCGTGTCTAAGTCTGCAATACCAGCCAGCTTTGAATAATCATCCGATGCCTCTTCCTCCATAACGTCCATGATGTCATCAACCGTGATGATTCCAAGCAAATGATTTTGAAAATCAACGACAGGAAGGGCGAGAAAGTTATAATCCCGCATCATCCGAGCTACTTCTTCCTGATCCTCCCCTACCGATACGGAAACAACCCGGTCATTCATCACTTCACCGATCATCGTCTCATCATCAGCCACGATCAAGTCTCTCAGGGAGATGACTCCAGCAAGCCTTTTCTCTTCATCGACAACAAAAATATAGTAAATCGTTTCTGCTCTTGGTGCTTCTTTTTTCAGGATGTACATGGCTGACCTGACCGTCTGATTGGCAGATATCGCAATAAACTCTGTCGTCATAATACTTCCTGCTGTATATTCTTCATAATGCAGCAAGTCTTTGATTTCCTTCGCTGCTTCCTCGTTCATAATTGTTAAATAACTGGCAACTTGGTCTTTATCCAGCTCGTTTAGGACATCCACCGCGTCATCTGCATACATATTTGACAGCATGTCAGCAGCATAGTTCGGATTCATCTGTGCCAATACATCTTTAAAATTCTCTTCATCTGCTTCCAGGTTCTCGAAAAGATCCGCCATCTCTTCAGGTGAAAGGAAATTATATATTTTCGCACGATCCTCGTCCACAAGTTTACTGAAAAATTCAGCCTGATCGTATGGATGCAGATCTAAAAATTCCGCTCGGAACTCCTCTAATTTATTTGAGTAAAGTGCTGCCAACAACAGCTCTGAATTAATTTGCTGCCTGGACGCCGATTCTTGACGGTCTTCAGACATTCGCCTTACCTCCTTTCCTTTCGGTATAGTTTCTTTTCCAGCACTTCCTGCATATCATTTGGAAGACTTGCGGTGAAGTGCATTTCCTTATCGAAAAAAGGATGGATGAAAAACAGTTCGCGGCAGTGCAATGCCTGTCTTGTTACAATTTTTTTTTGGCCACCATATAGAGTATCACCAAGCAGCGGATGACCGATAAAGCTCATGTGTACTCGGATTTGGTGGGTCCTACCGGTCTTCAGTTGGAGGTGTAGATGAGTGAACGTTCCATATCGTCCAGCCACTTTAAACATCGTACAGGCGTATTGCCCATCAGCATGGACTTGCCGTTCAATGATGCTGTCAGGTTTTCTTGCAATCGGAGCTTCAATCATTCCCTCATCCTGCTCAATAATGCCTTCAGCAAATGCCTCATAGCTGCGATGTACACCGCCAGAGCGCTGCTGCTTTCCGAGTAAATGATGGACATGGCTATGTTTTGCGATCAGAACTAGCCCTGACGTATCTCTGTCAAGCCGTGTAACAATATGGGTTGTTGCAGAAATATCATTATTTTCATAATACCCGATCAATCCATTTGCCAGGCTGCCAAAAGGATGCTCCCTAGAAGGGATGGTATTCATCCCTGAAGGCTTGTTAACCACCAATACATACTCATCCTCATAAAGAATAGCAAGTGAGATTTTTTCTCCCTTCATCCCTTCCGACGGAATTTCAGGAGGAAATTTAATTTTGACTTTATCATCCGCCTTCAATCTGTACCTGACAGTTACATCCTGGCCATTGACGGAAATGACGCCACCGTTATATTTAATATCAGTCAGCGCCGTTTTAGAGATTTCCATTTGTTTAAGGAATTCTCTGAGCATTTTTCCCTCATCCGCAATCCCGGCAACAAAATCCAACGTGAAGTTTTTTGCCATGTCAGCGGCTCCTGTCGTCTTAGTTGTTTTATTTTTATCGTTCCACAAGTAACTTACAGTTATGATTGCTAGTCACTATCAGAAATAAAGGAATCATGCACCCTTTTCCAGAATGGGAAGGGGCGGAAACGCGCGAACCGAATTTTTTCATCTGCTACTCTGAATTGAATGGACTTTACATCCTTATGCAATAGGGTTAAATGGTCAACTGTCACTTGAAAATCCTGCCCGTTGACTGGTTTCAAAGTACATGTATGGTGATCAGGAAGGATCAGCGGGGATCCAACTGTCCGGAACACCCGGTTGTTGATGGAAGCCATTTCTGCTACCTGGATCGCCCTTAGAGACGGATGCAGGATAGCCCCACCTAATGCTTTATTATAAGCGGTACTTCCTGATGGCGTCGATACACATAATCCATCCCCTCGGAAGCGTTCGAAATGCTGGCCCCTAATTTCAACATCCATAACCAAGGTACCTTCCACGGATTTAACCGTGGATTCATTCAGTGCCAAATACCTTGTTTCCCTGCCGCCGTGCTGATACCTTATAATGACCTCGAGCAGCGGGTACTCAATCACCTGGTACGGCGTTTTTGCTACGGCAATGACAAGCTTTTCAATTTCTTCAGGAACCCAGTCGGCGTAAAAACCGAGGTGCCCTGTATGTACTCCAATGAATGCAGTTTTATCCAGCCTGCTGCTGTATCGGTGAAAGGCATACAAAAGCGTGCCATCGCCGCCGACAGAAAGACAAATATCAGGCTGGTCTTCATCATAGATTAGATCAAAGTCCAAAAGATACGTCCTCATTTTTTGCATCAATGTATTGGACCGTGTATCCCCCTTTGTAGTAATCGCAAATTTCATGTCATCCCTCACCCCTGCAAATCGAATTTAGACTATTTCTTCCCATCCTGCTGCATTTCTTTTTTTCGGGTAAAAAAAGCTTGTGCATCTTGAATTTCTCCCCGTATTGTCGACATCTCTTCATCCAGGCGGAATGCAGCCTCGGCAGCCCGCTGCAGCCTGGTTTTAATATCTTCCGGAAACAGCCCTTTGTACTTATAATTCAATGAATGCTCCACTGTTGCCCAAAAATTCATTGCCAGCGTTCTGATCTGGATTTCTGCGAGAATCTTTCGTTCGCCCCTGATCGTCTGAACTGGATAGCGGATGACTACATGGTAAGAGCGATAACCGCTTGCTTTTTTATGCGAAATATAATCTCTTTCCTCGACTATTTCAAAATCATTTCTGATTCTTAATAGTTCAACAACTGTCTTAATATCATCAACAAACTGGCACATGATTCTCAATCCGGCAATGTCCTGCATTTCAGAATCAAGTTTATCGAGCGAAATTCCTTTTTGATGGGCTTTATCTAGTATGCTTGCGATTGGCTTTACCCTTCCCGTGACAAATTCAATTGGCGAATGGTCGGAATGAAGCTCATATTGGCTTCGAATTCCTTTAAGCTTTACCTTCAACTCTTCCACTGCATGGTTATAAGGTTCTAAAAATTGTTCCCAGTGTTTCACATTCATCACCTCATCCTGTTCTTTTCACGAAGTTTAAGCTGAAGGTGCAGCAAAAAGCTGTTCCACTTTCGCGACCATTTCCTCTCCATAGTTGCTGTTCCCTGTTATGTTTTCAATCAAATATTCCAGTTCAACCCGGAATTTATCCAATTTAAGCTTGCCACTTGGATTTGCAAGAACTATTTCCGACCCGTACTGAAGACCTTGCTGAATAGAACTCCAGACCACCTCAGGAATGGTGATATATTGATATTCATCTTCCTTTTCAACAATATAAATAAATGATAATTGATCGGAATCCACCAGCATTTGCCCCGTTGCTCGAAGGCTTGCTATTTGTGTCTCCATGTCTGTCAAGAGCAGGAGCTCTTCCTTTTCTACTTTTGCCTCGGTGACAATAATCTTTTTGCTCATTTTTTTCAACCTCCATAATCCTTTTTATTTTATCATAATGAACCATTTTCTACTAAAGATTGAAGCCAACAGGATTTCGCGAGATAATAAGAATAGTTTATTGGGAAAGGCGGACAAAGATGAGCCAGAATATAGAAATCGAATATAAGAATCTGCTGACAGAGACAGAATTCAACTTTCTGTTAAGCTACTTCAAACTGGAAGCTGGTCACTTTAAAAAGCAGGTCAATCATTATTTTGATACTCCTTCATTTACCTTGAAGGATAGTGGATCGGCATTGCGAATCAGGGAAAAAGACCATGAGTTTGAACTGACATTAAAGCAGCCTGCACAACAGGGATTGCTCGAAACAAATCAAATTCTGACGGATGCACAGAAAAAGGAAGCCTTGATAACAGGCAAATTGCCTGAGGGCGAGGTGAAGGACGCTGTGTCCTCCTTCATTCACGATAGCGAGCAGCTGCAATATTTCGGCTCGCTGACGACGATGCGCGCAGAATTTAGGTATAAAGAAGGATTACTCGTCCTAGACCATAGTTTTTATTTCAATACAGAAGATTTTGAGCTAGAATATGAAGTAACAGATGCTTCAGAAGGATTGCAGATTTTTTCCAATTTACTAACTGATCTAAACATACCTGTTCGACATACCGATAATAAGATCAAACGTTTTTATGCTAAAAAGTACCCCCTCTTATAAGAGAGTAGATCAGGCAGGAGAATCATAATGAATATTGATCAGTTAAAAGCGATGCTTGAGTTGCAGGCGCTTCAAAATTTCCATTCCAATCCAGGACAATCGGCAAGTGGTCTGTTCCAGGACATGCTTTCTGGCATTTTGAATGATCAGAGCACTGCCCTTGGTGCCACGGCCACAAAGCTGGATGAACTATTCGAGGATGCTCTGGCAGCAGTCGGCTCCTCTAATTTATCGAAGCAGAACATTGCGCAAACGCTCCCTCCTATTCAACTTACAAAAATCGCGACCAATAGTAATGCGAATTTTGATGGTTTAATTGATCAGGCAGCCGCTATGTTTTCTGTACCAGCAAAGCTGATCAAATCGGTTATTCAAAAGGAATCTAATTTTAATCCAAACGCTGTAAGCCATGCTGGCGCGTCCGGATTGATGCAGCTGATGCCTGCGACCGCCAGAGACCTTGGAGTCAAAAATATTTTTGATCCTGCTGAAAATATCCAAGGAGGCGCTAAGTACCTAAAACAGCTGCTCGACAAGTACGATTATCAAGTCGATCTCGCTCTTGCAGCCTATAATGCTGGCCCTGGAAATGTTGATAAATATGGTGGAATTCCACCATTCAAGGAAACGGAGAACTATGTACGACAAATAACCGATATTTATTCCAGCTAAAAGGATAATACTTCCATCAATTTTTGCCCGCCTGTCAGTGGTAACAGGCGGCTTTTTTGTGTAAATTAATATAGCGAACAGCTTTTCATGAAATACAAAAGGCTTTTATCATTGAACACAAGCCGATTGTTTGAGATATAAATACAGCATTGCTACAATTAATAGCATAATATCCATGCAGATTCTAAAATCTATTTTAAAGGAGTTATCAATATGGTTGAGAATAAGACCTTACCATTCGAAGCCATTGGCGAAGGAACCCTTCACCGGCTGGTCGATGCTTTTTACCGCCGTGTTGGAATGCATCCTGATCTTGCTCCTATCTTCCCGGACGACTTAACGGAAACTGCCCGTAAACAAAAGCAGTTTTTGACTCAATATTTAGGCGGCCCGCCTTTGTATACGAACGAACATGGCCATCCGATGCTTCGGGCCAGACATCAGCCTTTCGAAATCACACCAACCAGGGCGAAAGCATGGCTTGGCTGCATGTCGGAAGCCATGGATGAAGTGGGTCTCGAAAGTTCTGTCAGGGAGGATTTTTTTGCCAGGCTCTATCTTACCGCACAGCATATGATCAATACCCCAGATACTGAAACCGGTGAGAACACATGAAACTCAGCCGCGAAAATCTTTTAAGCTATGATCCTGCAGAAGATTGCCATTGCTTAGATAAGAAGCCTATCGAAATTTATATGTTCATTGATCCGCTTTGCCCGGAATGCTGGGCTTTAGAGCCAATCATCAAAAAGTTGCAGATCGAATACGGCAAGTATTTTTCCATCAAGCATGTATTAAGCGGCCGTCTTGCCACCTTGAATATGAATCGAAAAAAAGGATACGAAACAATTGCTGATCTTTGGGAAAAAACAGCATGCAGAACTGGCATGTCCTGCGATGGCTCTCTTTGGTATGAAAACCCTGTTTCGTCCCCTTATTTAGCGTCGATCGCCATTAAATCGGCAGAACTACAGGGAAAAAAGAAAGGCATCCGATTCCTGCGCAAGCTCCAGGAAGTGCTGTTTCTTGAAAAACAGAATGTCTCGAACTTTGATGTGCTGAAATCATGTGCTAGAAGCGTTGGTTTGGATGTAGAGGAATTCGTAACAGATATACATTCTGAAACAGCCGCCAAGACATTTCAGTGTGATTTGAAAATCACGAATGAAATGGGCGTTCAAGAAATCCCTACGCTTGTCTTTTTCAATGCGAATGTAGAAGAAGAAGGCATCAAGATTACCGGACTTTATCCATATGAGGTATACGTCCAGATTCTTGAAGAAATGCTCCAGCAAAAACCGGACGCGGCCCAACCGCCAAGCCTGGAACAGTTTCTGCAACAGTATAAAATGGTTGCCTCCAAAGAAGTGGCCGTCGTATACGACATGACGGTGCCCCAGGCTGAGAAGGAACTAAAGAAACTGATGTTAAAGCAAATTGTCGAACAAATCCCAGCAAAGTATGGGATGTTCTGGCGATATTTAGAAGGATGACCTTGCAATTGCTAGGTCATTTTTTTGTCGCTTTTTATCGTTTATTACATTCAAGTGGTTATTAGGCAGGAAAAAAAAGACCTTGCAGCTCCAACTACAAAGTCTTTTTTCTATTTTATACGAACAAAGGGGATGGGAGAAATTTTTCACGGTCAAACAAAGGGGTAAATGTTTGCTTGTGATCAACTTCACGCACTAAATATACCATAGATGAAACAAGAATAACAATGCACTTGTGTGTTATTTCACAATATTGTCAAATACTCATCATCATCATCTGAACAGAAGCATATAGATCAAGTATAAAACATATCAGGGAGTGATGGTTTTGGACAAAATAGCTCTTTTTTTTATGGCAGTCTTCCTCTTTTTTTCCTTTGGTCTTCAAATCGGAGGATTGATGCATCTTCTCCCATTATACCTGACTTCCCCGCTTCTATTTTTCGCCCTTTTTATTTTACTGATCTATGTAAATAACCGAAAAAAGTTTAGAGGATTCTAAGAAAAGCTCATGGCGCCTTGATCAGCTCCGACAAGCGTTGCATAATATAGCAATTTGGGAAACACAACTGCCAAAATGGCATCTTTCGAGCGGAAAGATACCCTTATGCAAGCATTCCATCAGATAACTCATTAAAATCCTCATCTGTAAGAAAGAACCGGCTGCACCTGGGCAGCCGGTTCTTTGTTTTAATTAAGCAAAGCTTCCATTTCGTTCAGCTTTTCTTCAAATACCTTCAAAGCTTCTTCAATTGGCTTCGAGCTTGTCATATCGACTCCTGCCTTTTTTAATACTTCAATTGGATAGTCTGAGCTGCCCGATTTCAGGAATTCCAGATAGCGCTCGACAGCCGGCTGTCCTTCTGTAAGAATCTGCTTGCTTAACGCTGTCGCTGCACTGAAGCCTGTCGCGTACTGGTAAACATAGTAATTGTAATAGAAATGCGGAATCCTCGACCATTCTAATCCGATTTCTTCATCAATGATAATATCTTCTTCTCCGAAATATTTTTTGTTGAGCTCATAATAATCCTTTGTCAGAGAATCAGCTGTCAAGGCTTCATTATTCTGGGCTTTCTGATGAATCATATGTTCAAATTCAGCAAACATCGTCTGTCTGAATACTGTTCCTCTGAAGCCTTCAAGATAGTGATTCAATAGATACACTCGCTTCTGCTCATCATCGATCGTTTTCAGCATAAAATCATTCAAAAGCGCTTCATTGCAAGTAGAAGCTACTTCTGCCACAAAAATCGAATAGTTTCCATATGGATATGGTTGTGTTTTTCTAGTGTAATAGCTATGGACGGAATGTCCGAACTCATGCGCAAGCGTGAACAAATTATTCACATTGTCCTGCCAATTCATCAGGATATAAGGATTTGTGCCGTACGCACCTGACGAATAGGCACCGCTTCGCTTCCCTTTATTCTCATAAACATCGACCCAGCGATTTTCAAAGCCTTCTTGAAGGACTTTGTTGTATTCCTCCCCTAGTGGCTCTAAGCCTTTCAGGACATAATTTTTCGCCTCTCCATAAGGAATATCCATTTTCACATCCTTCACTAACGGCGTGTAAAGATCATACATATGAAGCTTTTCCAGCCCCAAAACTTTCCTGCGAAGTTTCACATATCGGTGAAGCAAATGCAGATGATCGTTCACAGTGTTCACCAGGTTTTCATAGACACTTTCAGGGATATTATTCGCAGCGAGGGCAGCATGCCTCGCAGAGTGGTAATTACGGATTCGGGCATTGAAATTATCCTTTTTAATATTGCCATTCAAAGTACTAGAAAATGTATTCTTGAAGCTGCCATATGTTTTAAAAACCGCTTTGAAGGCATCCTCGCGTACTCTGCGATCCTCACTTTCAAGGAAACGGATGTAACGGCCATGAGTAATTTCCACTTCTTCCCCGTTCTCGTCCTTAATGGTAGGGAACTCCAAATCCGCATTATTCAACATGCCAAAAGTATTGGACGGCGAGCTCATTACCTCTCCTGCTTGTGCCAGCAGGGCTTCCGCTTCGGCAGAAAGGACATGCGGACGCTGAAGATTGATTTCTTCTAAAGCCTGCTCATATAGCTTCAGGTCTTCTTTTTCCTGCAAAAAGCCTTTGATCTTTTCTTCTGCAATGGCCAGGATTTCCGGAACTATAAAAGCCAGAGCACTTCCTGCCTGGGAATAGAGATTCTTGATCCGATCATCTAGTCCTTGATAAAAAGAATTCGTTGTATCCTGGTCATAGCGCATGTGTGAATATGTATATAGTCTGCCAAGGCGCTCTAGCAGCTTATCCTGCAATTGGAGCACGGCATAAAGCTGTTCAGCGCTTTCCCCTAGCTTTCCCTGGTACTCCTGGACAGAAGGAAGCAATAACTTCACTTCATTGAATTCTTTTTCCCAAGCATCATCACTCGCGAAAATATCTTCCAGTCTCCACGTATGCTCTGTTGCTGCTTCCTCTCTTGACGGCAATTTAGTTACGCTCGATTCATTCGCCATATGGATCCTCCTAACAAAATTTCGGGATTCGAAAAACATTCTTCTATCCTATCTATTCGATAATCGACTTTTATTTCCTTCAAAAAAAAAGAAAGAGATTGGAAAAGTTTTTCGTTAACTTTCTTAGTTTACTCTTGAACTCCCTTTTTCATGTGAAATGAATATAGAGTGAACAATATGATTTTCATACTCCGCAAAAAAATTGTCCTCCTCCTCCAACTGGCAGCTAAGCGAAGCCGGAATCTTCATTTCTTTTGTTACTTTCACCATCCCCGAATTAATTTTTTCCAGGTACCCAACCTTTGTTAACAGAAACACGTAATCCGCTAAAGCATACCATGAATCTCTTTCCCCGGCAGCAGGCAGAGTCCTGAGCTTGATCTCTCCTTTTTTGACTCTGTTAGCAAAGGCGGCACGAATTCGTGCATAATGAATGAATTCCCCTGCTTTATGATGACGAAATACATCGAGATATAAATAAGTTTGCCAGATAAAGGATGGTGTTTCGATATATGGACTGAAGCGAACAGGCAATCCTAGTACAGCGGGGAGAGCGAAAAGACTGAGACGATTGCGGTATAATTCTTTTAAAAAACGATTTTGCCAGGCGCCGGGATTCATCAAATAGCTAGATTTCAACTTTTGATTTTCTGTTTGCCAAAGTTTAATGAAAGAATACTGCCTACCATTTGGACTAAGAACATCCTCCATTGACGCTTGACTAAGATTTTTTCCTTCTAAAATGGCGATTGCCTTTCGTGCGGAAATTGGAATGATGTCATGAAGGGTGATGAGTTGATTTGTGATAGGACAAAAAGCAGTGATGGTCCATGCGAGATTGGGACTTCGCAGAAAAAGATAGAGGAAATGATTCATAGATACTATCATATGGGATTTACGATTGATCAGATTTTCTGCTGCAATCCATATCGGAATCACATTATGCTCCAGATAGGTTTTTGTTCTTTTTTCGAAAATATCCGCTTGAATAACGGAACATTGAAACTCCAGTGCATATTTTTGATCGTTCCAATCAAATGCAATATCTGGTTTCTGCTTCATCTCCTGGTCGAATTTTTCAAGCTCAGCATCGATTCCCTGACTTCTCAGCCAATTATACAGTTTTAGCTTGCCAGCTAGGTGGTACTCTGATTCTCGATCGTATTCAAACTGACAGCTTGTGCTTACGGTATGGGAGAAATGCCAAATTTTTTTGCTGCCAAGCTTCATGATTACCTCCTCTCCGCAATCGGGACAGTAAAACTTTTCCCGAGATTTGAGCTCCACCAATTCTTGTTTGGTCTTACCATTTGCAAGGGAAAACACTTCCCCATTGCGCTTATTTGCCACTAACATAAAGGAACCTCCTTTCCCTTATATAATTCGGGGATAAAGGAATGATTCCTTTCTTCCTTATAAAAATTAACAAAATGTTCACAAAAAAACAGTATAAAATAAATCGGACTGTTAAAGCATGGGAGACAGAAGCCTTGAGGTGGATTCGAGAAGCCTGTACCCAATATTGCGTTTATTGAAATCATCTAAGTCAATTTCCTTTGAAATCTGAATATCCTTTTGGAACTCCTCGACTAGTTTCCAGGTGCTGTTTGTTTTATAGAGGAACGCATTGACCTCGAAGTTCAGGTGGAAGCTTCTCATATCCATATTGGACGTGCCGATAGAAGCAAGCTGGCCGTCAACAATGACAATTTTGCTGTGCATAAACCCTTTTTCGTATTCATAAATTTTGACACCCGCATCAAGAAGCTCTGGAAAATATGACCTCGAAGCGAAGAAGACAATTCGTTTATCCGGCCTTTTTGGGACTAGCAGCCTAACATCAAGGCCGCTTAGAGCAGCTACTTTGATCGCACTAAAAATATCTTCATCCGGAATAAAATATGGAGAGGCAATCCAGACTGATTTATCCGCCGACGAAATCATCGAGAAAAAAATATTTTTAATCACACTCCACTCATTATCTGGGCCACCAGCAATCATTTGGACTCCACCATGAGTGTTATCTTCCAGTACAGGCGATAAATATTCCGCCGTCAGCAAGCTATCATTCGTCATATAATACCAATCCTGCAAGAAAATCAGCTGCAGGCTGCGCACAGCCTCTCCTTTTGCCATTAAATGCGTGTCCCGCCAAAAACCAAATTCCTTCTTTCTCCCTAGATACTCATCTCCAATATTCAATCCTCCTACAAACCCGACTGTCCCATCAATTACAATGATTTTTCTATGGTTCCGGAAATTGAACTTGCTGTTCAGAAACGGCAGGCGAACAGGACCAAATTCGACCACCTCTACACCAGCGCCAATCAAATCCGCAAGAAACTTTTTGGAAAGCTTCCATGATCCAACCGAATCATATAGGAATCTTACCTTCACGCCTTTTTCGGCTTTTTCTATTAAAATATTCTTAATCTCATGGCCAATTCCGTCATCCCGCACAATATAATATTCCATATGTATATGGTGGGCTGCCTTTTTCAATTCGGCGAGAATATGGCTAAAGGTTTCATGCCCGTTAGTCAACACTTTTGTAGAAGTTGCAAAGGATATTGGGCTGTTCCCAAGCTTCTGGGCAAGGTGGAACAACCGCCGGTGATCTTCTTCCATTTCAAGCATCCTTGATTTGTTCGCCCTATCACTATCTCCTTCGATTCGTGTAAAAGTTTGTTTATCTAGAAAGTATTTGCGGCGATACATTTTTTCCTTCCGATGGTTCCGGCCAAATAATAAATAAAAGACGAAACCAACAACCGGAAAACCACCGAGAACAACTATCCACGTTAAAGTCTGGGCAGGATGACGATTCTCGAGGAAGATCACAAAGCTGATAAAAACTACTGTCAATGTCATGAAAATACTTATGTATCCAAGATATACAGTATCAAGCTTCTCATAAAACAAATAATAGACACCTGCTAAAATGACTAAAAACGTTAAAATCCTAACTGTATTCTTCACGATAACCACCTGTTTTCCAGCTTCTGATTTTTCCAAACCACTGTATGTATACGTTTCTATTTTACGATAGGATTCATACAACATTATTCAAAAGAGCACCATTGTGAAATTGTAGTATGCTCACTGTAAAAAGGCCGATTTCATTTCTGAAATCGGCCATGCAATCAAGAAAAATACTTTCTTATGACTTGAAAGACATCGTTTTCGATAATCCTGTTTCCATATTCATGGAGACGATGAATCGTTAAGCCTGACTCTTGCCCATATTCAAGCAGAACACTTAGAATATTATCGATTTCCTCTTCATCTTCAAATTCTTCTTCGGAAAATTCAATGTATAAAAAATATTTCTCAGAATAACTGTACAAGCTTGTTTTGAGTTTATCAATTCCTGGCCGCTTTGATAGAGAAATGATATCCTCAAAGTCCTTAAAATACATCAAGAATTCAAGCTCATCTTCCAAGGAATTTTCTTCCTCATCCAATCCTTTTGGATTAAATTGATGGTCAAGAAGCTCTTCGATTCGCTCATCAACTGGTATATCACCCAATTTATCGTTCGGGAGCGGCAGTTCAAAGTTCGATCCACTTTTAGACAATTGAGCTTTTGTTACCAGTATCTCCAGACCTTTCTCCAGGGCCTGGACCTGGATCCATAATGGACCTTCAACCATAAAATCTTCTTCCGTATGGACCTCATCCATCATCTCCCAGAAAAGTTCTTCACTGCGATCCCGATTATACCAGATTTCCTCCCGGTCAAAGCCGCGTTCCTCGATGTCCATATATGAAATGTAGAACTTTACTGTATTCTCATTAATACGTTCGATTTCCATTCGCTTTCTCTCCCTTCCAGGCAAAGATTTGAAGGGACTAATACCCCCAAAAAGCAGTTGGTCCATATCTATTACCCTTAATAGCAACTTGTTATCATTAAAGGAAGGTAAATTGAATAATCTTGTACATTCATTTTATGTTATAAACCGCCATTTTGGAAATAAAAAATCTACCCATTTTTGCAAAAAGCTTTTTTTTATCGTTTAGTGCCTAAAATGCGCCTCTCACTGATAATCGTTCAGAGAAAAATATAATGACAACCAAACAATTGCAAAATGGAAGTATTCTTTTTATTTTAACAGAAAGCTTGCTTATTTTCAATTTGTCTGGCTGACTTTTGATGACCTAATGTACATTATGCTTTTAGCATTTCCATTATAACAACAAAAAGCTCCCAAAAATCGGGAGCTTTATCATTTAATTTACTAGACGTTGAGCTTCGCGCAATTGGAATGTACGTACTTTACGAGGCAGAAAGCGCCTGATTTCATCTTCATTGTAACCAACCTGCAGGCGCTTTTCATCGATAATGATTGGGCGGCGTAGCAAGCCTGGATTTTCTTTGATGATTCCAAACAATTCCTGTAATGGCATAGCCTCAAGATTTACATCTAATTTTTGAAATGTCTTTGAACGAGTGGAAATGATTTCATCCGTTCCATCCTCAGTCATTCGAAGTATTTCCTTTATTTCATCAATGGACAAAGGTTCTGAAAAAATGTTTCTTTCCGTGTAGGGAATTTCATGATCTTCAAGCCATATTTTTGCTTTTCTGCATGAAGTACAACTTGGTGAAGTGTATAAAGTGACCATTGGTAATTCACACTCCTTAAGATTTACTTATCTATTATTTGTTTCAAATGACTGGCATTTATTAAATAATAATAAGTTTAATTTTATAATGTTTATTATACACCATAAAGACTCGAAAAGGTATCCTTTTTCTAAAAATTACACAGTACTATGTAAAATTTCTGTCTTCTTTATATATAACGAATGAAATGGAGAAAAGTTTCATTATTAATGAATATTTTTCATCTCCTTTGCTGTCCGTCCATATAAATATACGAAAAATCTTTAGTGATTTTGACCGTCAGTATACAAAATTCGCAATTTACTTAAATATACCCGTTTTTGATCTGCTTAAACATTTTTTCTCGCTTTTTTTATTCTCATTTAAGGTCGTTATAATGAAAACGCAATCAGGTCTTTCCTCCTGATTGCGTTTATGATTATAAATCTTGCAATAAGTCATCCCGTTTATTTTCAAGCGTAAGTACTTCTTCCACCGGCTGGTAGGACTCCCCGTAAAACGCCTGATCCTTATAAGTATGAACCATGTTATAGGTTTTTTTCATTGCTTCATACACCATTTCTTCTGAAGCTTTATTTGGTGACCAATATAAAATTTCCATTTCATTGATTTCATTTGTTGCCAGTGATCTGCGTCTGTACCCAATTGTCCGGGCATGTTCAAACCCTTCCCTTTTATAGAAGCGAAGACGTTTTTCTGAATCTGTGTCTTCATAATTCACTGGCTCGACTTCCAGAATGATCGGCTTCTCTTTCTCTTTGAGCTTTTCAATCAGTTTATGACCAAGCCCTTGACCTCGAGTATCCTTTGAGACAAATAAATAATCAATGAATACGAAATCATCGGTTTCAACATACATAAGAACATGCCCCGGTCCTTCATTTTTTTGATAAATTTCAGGGCGCTCCTGTAATAAAGTTTCCATGTGCTCCTTTGATTTCATCTCCTCAATCGGGAAATACTGATTCAATTTTTCATACCAATGCATTGCTTATCTCCTTTACAGTTTATTCCACCCGATAAGCTTCCAGCTTTTCCTATATACTCATGATCATAATGTTGATATTATTTTTTCTTAATAAAGTTCTTTTCATACGCTTACAATTCTTTTAAACTAAAGATATACAGATCATGAATTAACTCAAGTATGTGAAAAAAAGGTGGAGGTTTATCATGGGCGGTTACATTATGGATTTAACTATCATTGCTTTGCTGATCGTGGGTATTACCGCAACAATTGGCGTCATTACGAATGGAATCGGCACCAGGTTCTTTAGTGGGAATAAAAGAAATGAATTCGTCAATCAATCAACCAGGCTACAAAACGGCTGGAAAAATGTTGGCGGCAGCAAGAAGTAATCCATATTCTCTATTATTATAACTTATTATTATGAAGAAAATCGAATAATATGAAAAGCCTGGCAGGATTTTACCAATCCAACCAGGCTTTTTATTCGTTTAAGGGGTGCTATTCGATTGTTGCAGGCATCTGTTATACTCCGACTACTTGACGTATTGCTGTTGATATTGGTTTAGTTCTTTTTCAGAGCAATAAACATAATGCCCCGGCACTACCTCACGCATTTTTACTTCTTCTCCATCTGCATACTGATGGATATTCGAATCATAAGTTTTACGTCTCCGTGTTCGCTCTGATTCAGGGTCTGGCAGCGGGATCGCTGACAGCAATGATTGAGTATAAGGATGCAGTGGATGTTTGTACAATTCTTCAGCAGTCGTTAATTCCACTAGCTTACCAAAATACATGACCCCAATTCGATCACTGATATATTTAACCATTGAAAGATCGTGTGCGATAAACAAGTATGTTAACCCTTTTTCACGCTGCAGTTTCTTCAACAGGTTCACGACCTGTGCCTGAATAGAAACATCTAAAGCGGAAATTGGTTCGTCTGCAATTATAAATTCAGGCTGTACGGCAAGTGCACGCGCAATTCCGATACGCTGTCTTTGCCCACCTGAAAATTCATGTGGGTATCGATTGGCATGTTCTCTATTTAAGCCCACTGTTTCAAGGAGTTCATATACCATTTCCATTCTTTCTTGCTTTGTTTTTGCCAGTCCATGAATATCAATGCCCTCGGCAATCACATCAGATACCTTCATCCTTGGGTTCAAGGAAGCGTAAGGATCTTGGAAAATCATTTGCATGCTTCTGTTGAATTTTTTTAAATCCTTTTTGTTTTTCTTGCCATGTACATTTTCTCCCTTATAAAGGACCTCTCCATCTGTCGCTTCGTATAGCCTGATGATTGTTCGTCCAGTTGTGGACTTCCCACAGCCTGATTCTCCAACCAACCCAAGAGTTTCTCCCTTATAAATATCAAAAGTGATTCCATCAATCGCTCTCACTTCATTCTGTTGTCCCATATTGAAGTATTGCTTCAAATTTTTTATTTCAAGAAGCTTTTCTCGATTCTCCATCAGCCAGTCCTCCTCCTTCAGTTATTTCATGCCCATGAATTTGCGCATTCTGCTCTTCACTGCTTCCGGCGGTTCTACCTTAGGAGCATCGGGATGCAACAGCCAGGTGGCAGCATAATGTGTATCAGACACTTTAAACATCGGAGGCTGTTCCTCTAAATCGATTTGCATTGCATATTCATTTCGCGGAGCAAATGCATCACCTTTTGGCGGATGCAATAAGTCTGGTGGTGTCCCAGGGATTGCATATAGTTCCCCATCTTTTGCATCCAAACTTGGCATGGAACTGATCAATCCCCAAGTGTATGGATGTTGCGGATTGTAAAAAACTTCATCAACAGTCCCAATTTCAACTATTTTCCCACCATACATAACTGCTACCCGGTCCGCGACGTTTGCAACTACTCCTAGGTCATGAGTAATGAAAATGATGGAAGTATCAATTTTTTGCTGCAAATCTTTCATCAGTTCCAAAATTTGTGCCTGAATCGTAACATCCAAAGCAGTCGTTGGTTCATCTGCAATTAACACCTTCGGATTGCATGCCAAAGCAATTGCGATTACGACCCTTTGTCTCATCCCGCCTGAGAATTGGTGCGGATATTGTTTTACGCGCAATTCTGGTTTTGGAATTCCAACCAGCTTCAAGAGCTGTACAGCACGTTCTCTAGCAGCTGATTTACTCATATTTTGATGCTTAATCAAGGGTTCCATGATCTGTTTGCCAACTGTCATTGTTGGATTCAAAGACGTCATTGGATCTTGGAAGATCATCGAAATATCCTGGCCACGGATTTTTTGCATTTGTCTATCGGATAATTTTGTTAAGTCTTTTCCCTCAAACAGGATTTCCCCTTGCTTGATTTGGGAATTTCCAGGAGGCAATAATCTCATGATCGCTTTAGTCGTTACCGATTTACCAGATCCAGACTCACCAACAATTGCAAGAGTTTCCCCTTTTTTTAACTCAAAGTTCACACCGCGGATTGCTTTCACTTCGCCCGCGAATGTATGGAAGGATATATTTAAATCCTTAACTTCCAAAATATTTTCCATAATACATTCACCTGCCCCTTAATCGCGCATTTTCGGATCAAGCGCATCGCGCAATCCGTCTGCCAGCATATTGAACGTAATCATGATAATACTGATGATAACAGCTGGAATTATCATCTCATGCGGGTGCAACCTTAGCACTTTAAATCCTTCATCAATTAATGTACCCAGTGATGCATAAGGATCCTGTAGACCAAGTCCGATAAAGCTTAGGAACGCCTCAAAGAAAACCGCATTCGGAATCGTAAACATTGTATTGATAATTATGACACCGGCAAGGTTGGGCAATAAATGCTTCGAGATGATCTTGCCATCGCTGTTTCCAAGTGTTTTAGAAGCAAGGACAAATTCCTGCTCCTTAAGTTTAAGCGTCTGAGCACGTACTACACGGGCCATACCTACCCAGCCTGTAATCGTCAAGGCAACCGTTATCGAAATAATACCTGGCTGCAATACAAGAATCATCAAGATAACAACGATCATTGTTGGAATACCAACAAGGATTTCTGTAATCCGCTGCATCACATTGTCCAGCCTGCCACCGTAGTAACCAGATATCGAGCCATATGCAACACCGATGATCATATCAATGACAGCTGCCAAAAAAGCAATATATAAAGAGATTTGAGTCCCTTTCCAAACACGTGTGAACAGGTCTCGCCCTAATGCGTCTGTGCCGAACCAGTAATATTCATTCACATTATTTATTTCATACGTGTCGATTTCCTTGCCTGCTTTGTTCGTTTTGATTCCATCGAACGGAAGCCAACTGATGTTTTCCAGCCCCTGAATTTTTGGCGGCAAATTGTTATGACTTACATTTTGCGTGTCAAATTCTTTCCCACTTATCAATGGACCAGTAAACGCCATAATGATTAACAAAGCCAAAACTATTAAGCTTACTACCGCCCCTTTGTTTTTACGAACGCGCATCCATGCGTCTTGCCAAAAGGTTAAGCTCGGTTTATTTATTTCCTCACTCTTTGTAGAATCGACTCCCGCCGGCCTGAAACGATCATTAGGAATTTTTGCTTCAAAGTCAGCCATTACTTACTACCTCCAGACAGCCTGATCCGAGGATCGATGATTCCATAAAGAATATCCACCACTAGGATGATCACTACAAACAAAGCTGCAAATAAAATGGTTGTACCCATAATAACAGGGTAATCATTAACTGTAATCGATTTTACAAATTGTTCTCCAAGGCCAGGGATCGCAAAAATCTTTTCCACTACTAGTGAACCAGTCATTAAAGAGATAGCCAAAGGTCCAAGAACCGTTACGAGCGGGATCAGCGCGTTTCTTAAAGCATGCTTGAACGCAATCTCAAAGAAACTCGCACCTTTAGCTTTTGCCAGCATGATATAGTCTGAACCTAATACTTCAATCATTTCTGTACGCATAAATCGGGCAGCAATTGCGATTGGGAGCATAGAAAGAGCAATAGTTGGCATGATGGTATATTCGAAACCTCGCCAGAATAATACCGGAAACCAGCCTAATTTTACCCCAACAAAATATTGCAGCAACCCTGCAAAGACGAAGTTCGGTATCGACTTACCCAATACTGCGATAAAAGTGGAACTGTAATCAACCCACGTATTTTGTCTGATTGCAGCAAAAATACCTAGTACAATACCCACAATTGTACCAAGCAACATCGCTTGGGCACCTAACTGCATGGAAGGGCCTAAACGTTTAAGCATCAGGTCGGTAACTGGAGTATTATTAAACTGGAAAGAAATACCTAAATCTCCTCGCAGCAAATTGCCAATATATTTAGCATACTGGACAGGTACTGGCTGATCGAGACCATACTTTGCCTTCATGATTTCCATTTGTGCAGGACCCAATTTATTCGCACTTGCAAAAGGCGTTCCAGGAATGATTTTCATTAAGAAAAATGTTAGGGACGCAATGATGAAAAGAGTCAAAAACATATAAAGTACCCTTTTTAACAGGTATTTTGCCATTTGGGTGCACCTCCTGTATAATTTCAATTTTCCTTATTGTTCGACAAATTGTTTACAGGGAAAAAGAGAGTATATCTAGATATACTCTCTTTCTATCCTCAGAATTATTACACTCTGAAATAAGAAATATGCTTTATTATTATTCGCCCTCGATGGTTATCCATTGGAACGAGTAATCAGGACCGTAGTTATAGATTGCAAGTCCTTTTACATTCGGGTTAAGAAGGATATTGGCTGCACGCTGGTAAACAGGCGCTAAACCATAATCTTCAGCAAGCATGATTTTTTCTGCATCTTGTTGTGCTTCCCACTGCGCTTTTTCGTCAGTAGCAAGTTCGCCTTGAGCTGCTTTGATCAGCTTATCGTATTCTGGGTTAGAGTAGCCCATTCTGTTGCTTCCGCCATCGGTGATCCAAAGGTCGGTGAATGACAATGCATTCCCGTAGTCTGGTCCCCATCCAGCGAATTGAAGATCATAGTCCATAGAGTTGTCACGCTCTAGACGGACTCAGCTTTGAGGAGTAAAAATT
>NZ_JXIQ01000192.1 GCF_000934845.1 Mesobacillus subterraneus | reverse complement strand
CGCCAGCCACAGGACGTGGCGCTCTAGGCGGGCGATGCACAGGACGTGCTAGACCCGCCAGCCACAGGACGTGACGCTCTAGGTGGGCGATGCCAGGACATGCTAGACCCGCCATGTTATTGGCAATCGACTTTCCTTTGCGTTTGCCTATGTACTGGTGCTGGACAAGAAACCGAGTTATTTATTTTGACAGGTTTGAGTGTGTAGAGCAGAAAGTTGTCAAGAAACCCTCGTTATTTTGACAGGTTTGGAGGTATAGAGCGGAAAGAGAGTGTCATACGTTCCAATCAACAGCGCTGAATATCAGCCAAACCAAAAAAGGACCGGGCTAGTTTACCCGGTTTTTCTTCCTTAGTTAGTTGTATTTTCAGCCCATTCTTCCACGTTCCAAACTTTCGTAACCCAATCTTCATAGAAATCAGGTTCATGGCTGACTAAAACGATGGTTCCTTTATAGGCTTTTAACGCCCGTTTTAATTCTTCTTTTGCGGTGATATCCAAGTGGTTTGTCGGCTCGTCAAATAACAGCCAGTTGCTTTCATTCATAAGCAGTTTGGTCAGGCGCACCTTGGCCTGTTCGCCACCGCTTAGTTGATTGAGGGGACGTGAAATATGTTCGTTCTTCAGCCCGCTTCTTGCCAACGCAGCCCTTACTTGATGCTGGTCCATTCCAGGGAATTCACTCCATAGATCATCAATGGGGGTGATGTTCCCCACTTTAACTTCCTGTTCAAAATAAGAAGGGAAGAGGAAGTCCCCTCGCTCGATTTTGCCGCTCAATGGCGGTATTTTTCCAAGCATGGTTTTAAGCAATGTTGATTTCCCGACTCCATTCATACCGACGAGCGCAATCTTTTCCCCACGTTCGATTGTCACAGACAGTTTTGGAAGCAGGGCGTGGGTGTAGCCAATTTCGAAATCAATGCCTTCGAATACATATCTGCTACTTGCTCGTGATTCCTTGAACTCAAATGAAGGCTTTAAAGCGGTCTCAGGTCTATCGATCCGTTCTATGCGATCCAATTGTTTTTGACGGCTTTTCGCACGGCCGGTTGTTGAATAGCGTGCTTTATTTTTTGCGATGAAATCTTCTTGTTTCTTAATGAATTCTTGTTGTTTCTCATATGCATTTAGATGCTGATTTTTATTGATTTCAGCTAATTCCAGAAACTTTTCATACGTAGCAGTGTATCGAGTTAGCTTTGAAAATTCCAACTGAAAAATGACATTGGAAACCTGGTTCATGAACTCAGTGTCATGCGAAATTAAAATGAAAGCGTAAGGATACTCTTTCAAATATCTGGTCAACCACTGAATATGCTCCACATCAAGATAATTTGTTGGCTCATCAAGCAGAAGCACCTTTGGTTTTTCGAGCAATAGTTTTGCTAGTAATACCTTCGTGCGCTGTCCGCCGCTTAAGGCAGATACATCGCGGTCTATGCCAATTGCATCAAGGCCAAGCCCCCTTGCTGACTCCTCCACTTCTATATCTAGAGAGTAAAAACCGCCAGCATCAAGCGCATCCTGGATTTCCGCCATTTCTTCGAGCAGTTTTTCAAGTTCTTCCGGTGTAGCTTCCGCCATTTTACTAGTGACTTCGTTAAGCATTTCTTCCTTTTTAAAGAGCGGAAGGAAGGCATCGCGTAATACATCGCGAATCGTTTTTCCAGGAGTTAAAACCGTATGTTGGTCCAAATATCCGTATTCCAATCCAGGAGTCCATTCTACTTTTCCAGAATCGTGGATCAGCTGCCCGGTAATGATGTTCATGATGGTAGACTTCCCGACACCGTTTGCGCCAACCAGGCCGACATGGTCTTCTGCTAGCAAGCGGAATGATACATCTTTAAAAAGTGTCCGACCCCCAAATGTATGGCTCAAGTTTTCTACATTTAATAAACTCATGTTAAAATCCTCGCTTTAAGCAATTTTAAGACAATAAATTAACAATCACATTCCCTAATCATACTAAAATCTATTGGTTTCCACCAGAGTTTTTTCTTTAAAAGAATTATTATACTATGTAAAATTATGCCTTGTTTTGCTATAATTGTATTGGGTAGAATTATTTCACAGTACAGTCATCCAAAATCCCACAAAGAAAGGGAGGATGCATTATGAAGGCTACGGGAATTGTAAGGAAGACAGATCAGCTGGGCAGGGTGGTCATTCCGATGGAGATTAGAAAGAAGATGAGCATTGGAGAAAATGATCCGCTGGAGATCTTTGTCGATGAAGATAAGATCATCCTAAAACAATATCAGCCGGACATGACATGCGTTGTAACGGGCATCATCAGCAATGACAATATGTTGCTTGCTGGCGGGAAGATTATCTTAAGTAAAGAAGGAGCCGAACAATTGGTGAAAGAATTGCAAGACTACCTTGCTACCTCCTAAAATTGTCTTGTAAAAGCAGTCCTAAAATCAAGGACTGCTTCCTTTTTCTCGGCTAAAAGAAATAGGGAGCTTTTTCTGTCCTTCATAGATGTACATCTAAAAGAAATGTGATAAAGTATATTGTATAAATACGGATATAATCTGGTATGATGGACCGAAATACTGTCCTCTCCAAAAATACAATTGTTTTCGTAATAATGACATGCTGACTGTTCAGCAGAAAGGAGATTTTGATGTCTAGCAAAACATTGGATCAATTTTTGAATGTGAATCTGGAGGAATTAAAGGGGAAGGGCCTATACAATATAATTGACCCGTTAGAAAGCGCTAATGGACCAGTTATCAAAATCAATGGAAAAGAATTGATCAATCTTTCTTCTAATAACTATTTAGGACTTGCTACAGATGACAGATTGAAAAAGGCTGCCGAAGAAGCAATTTCTCAATTTGGAGTGGGGGCAGGTGCTGTCAGGACCATTAATGGCACACTGAAACTTCATGTTGAACTGGAAGAAAAGTTAGCTGAGTTTAAGCAGACAGAAGCTGCAATTGCTTATCAATCGGGTTTCATGTGCAATATGGCAGCAATTTCAGCAGTCATGGATAACAAGGATGCTATTCTTTCTGACGAATTGAACCACGCTTCGATTATTGACGGCTGCCGTCTGTCTCGGGCAAAAATCATCCGTTTCAACCATTCGGACATGGAAGATCTGCGGGCAAAAGCTAAAAAAGCGAAGGAATCCGGACAATTCAATAAAATCATGGTTATTACGGATGGTGTATTCTCCATGGATGGGGATATTGCAAAATTGCCGGAAATCGTTAAAATTGCCGAAGAATTTGACTTATTTACTTATGTGGATGATGCTCACGGTTCTGGAGTTCTTGGGGGAGGTGCTGGCACTGTCAAGCATTTCGGACTTTCAGATAAAATCGATTTCCAAATCGGTACTTTATCGAAGGCTATTGGGGTTGTCGGAGGTTATGTCGCTGGAAAGCAAAACCTGATTGATTGGCTGAAAGTGAGAAGCCGTCCATTTCTGTTCTCAACATCCCTCCCTCCTGCTGACGTTGCTGCCAGCACAAAAGCGATTGAAATCCTGATGGATAGCACCGAATTGAATGAGCGACTGTGGGAAAATGCAAATTATCTGAAGGCTGGACTGGAAAGGCTTGGTTTTGACATTGGCCATTCTGAGACGCCGATTACTCCATGCATCATTGGAGATGAAGTGAAAACTCAGGAATTCAGCAAGCGTTTGTATGAAGAAGGGGTATACGCAAAATCAATCGTATTCCCAACAGTCCCACAGGGAACAGGACGGGTAAGGAATATGCCTTCTGCTGCGCATACGAAGGAAATGCTTGATCAGGCATTATCCATTTATGAAAAAGCCGGAAAAGAACTAGGGATTATTTAATGGTGGATGCCGGTTCCTTAGTGAGCCGGCTCACTTTTTAGAAAAGACTCACTTCGCATAAAATGTTGCTGTTTGAATCATTTATTTATTTGGTTTTTAAGATGCTATGGAATGAAAAACCAAAATGGGTTTAAATGGGGCAATTTTTACGAAAAGAGCATAGGATATCCAGGAGGAATACATAGGATGAAAAAAATGTTAATTACTGGTGCACTTGGCCAGATTGGTTCAGAATTGACAAATAAATTGCGAGACATTTATGGCAATGCCAATGTCATTGCAACGGACATCAGACAAACGAATACAGAGGTTGCGGTCAACGGCCCGTTCGAGATTCTTGATGTCGTGGATGCCCAAAGAATGTTCGAATTGGCCAAGAAATACAAGGTAGATACCATTATACATATGGCAGCTCTGCTTTCGGCAACAGCGGAGACGAAGCCGGTTTTTGCATGGAACTTGAATATGGGTGGTTTAATGAACGCGCTAGAAACGGCCAGGGAATTGAATTTGAAGTTTTTTACACCCAGCTCAATTGGTGCTTTTGGCCCTAACACTCCTAAAGTCAATACACCTCAGGATACTATTCAACGACCTACGACAATGTATGGTGTAAATAAAGTGGCTGGAGAATTGCTTGCGGATTATTATTTCCACCGTTTCGGAGTCGATACAAGAGGAGTAAGGTTCCCGGGATTGATTTCCTATGTCACCCCTCCTGGAGGCGGAACTACTGATTATGCAGTGGAAATTTATTATCAAGCCATCAAAAATAACAAATACAGTTCCTATATCCAAAAGGGAACGTTCATGGATATGATGTATATGCCGGACGCGCTTGAAGCGATTATTGATTTAATGGAAGCAGACCCCTCTAAGCTTATCCATCGAAATGCTTTCAACGTAACAGCGATGAGTTTTGACCCAGAACAGTTGGCAGCTGAAATCAGGAAGCACATTCCTAGTTTTGAACTATCATATGAAGTGGATCCTGTCAGACAAGCAATTGCAGATAGTTGGCCAAATTCAATAGATGCTTCTGCTGCCGCTGACGAATGGGGATTCAAGGCAAAGTATGACCTCGCCAGTATGACTTGCGATATGCTGGAAAAGGTAAAGGATAAGATGAAATAATTTTTAAGCACCCTAATTTATGAATTAGGGTGCTTTTTAAGAGGCGTGTGGAAATTTAGGACTTGAAACTGGTAATTAGCTCATGTACTTTTTGAACCTCATTTTCTGACACGATAAGGTACCAGATATCGCCGATAAAGCTTCCTTCTCCTTGTATTTGATACGTACTCGTATTATTTCTCGCCGTTCTATAATCAGTCATTAATGTTGCCATGTGGGCAAAATCCATATTGGTACTTACATTCTTTCCTAAGACATCGAGCACTTCACTGACTTTATTGACTCCGCTGAAACTGGCTCCCTTTTGGATAATCCCTTCAATGACTTGGCGCTGCCTTTCATTACGGCCAAGATCTCCTTGTGGATCCTCTTTTCTCATTCGAACAAAAGCCAGGGCTTCTCTTCCATCTAACTCCAATTTTCCTTGTGGGAAGTCAAAATTCCCACTTTTAAAAGCTAGGTTGTTCTCAACTGTCACCCCACCTACTGCATCAACAACCTGTTGGAATCCTTCCATATTAACTTTCACATAGTAATCCAATTCGATGTCTAAAAAATGTTCAATCGTATCAACTGCCATATTACTTCCACCAAAGGCATAGGCGTGGTTAATTTTATCAACTGTACCATGACCAACAATATCTGTACGCGTATCGCGGGGGATACTGACCATTTGCATTCTGTCATTATTGGGGTCAAGTGTCATGACGATCATCGTATCGGAACGACCATTATCATTTTCACGCTCATCGACACCTAGCAGAAGAATGTTTAGCGGTTTTTTATTATCGATTTTCTGTTTGGTTACATTGTTATCGATGGACGTTACCGTCTCATGAACATTTCCATTAATTGTGTTTTTGATATCTGCGTATATGGAATAAAAATATGCTCCTATTCCAATGATAAAAACCCCCATAATAACAAGGGCGTATTTTTTCCATTTGCTACTTCTTTTATGTTCCCTTTTAGCCATTCTCCCCATATTACCGCCTTCTGTTGTTGTGTATTTACTGCTCTGATTATATCATACCTGCCCTGTTTACTCCTAGCCTGGCTTACGCATGCTTTGTGCTACTTTCATCATTAATACCATCGGAAATTAGACTATCATAGAAAAATGAAAAAAAGGTGAAATCAAATTTGATTTCACCTTTTTACGTAAATCAGTTTATCCTGTTGTTCTGTTACTTTTCCGATGATCGCAGCATGATTCAATCCTTGATCCTTCAGTGCTTTTACATATGGAATCGCCTCATCCTCAGACAGGGAGACGAGAAGGCCGCCTGAGGTGATTGCATCGCACAGGACGATTTGTTCATCTGGGGAAATATCCCTATATAGAACATCGTTTTCCAGCCACTTATGGTTTGATCTTGAACCGCCAGGCACAACGCCTTTTGCTGCCAAATCAAATGTACCTTCAAGGACTGGCACCTTTGATAATTCAATTTCAAAGCTGACATTGCTTCCCCGTGCAATTTCACTGCCGTGACCGAGCAAGCCAAATCCAGTTACATCGGTTACAGCATGAGGAGTGAATTTTTTTAGCGCTTCTGCAGCGGATTTGTTCAATAATGCCATAGTTTCGGTCACAGCCTGTTCTTGTTCGGCCGTTACAACCCCGCGTTTAATTCCGGTCGTCAGAATCCCAACCCCGATTGGTTTCGAAATGACGAGCACGTCACCTGGTTTTGCGCCGACATTTTTCCAAATGGATTTAGGGTGTGCGAGACCTGTAACGGATAAGCCGAATTTTGGCTCCTGGTCATCAATTGAATGCCCGCCAATCAAAATAGCACCAGATTCCCTCACCTTGTCACTTGAACCTCTTAATATATCGGCCAAGATATCAGGACCAAGTTTTTTGATTGGATAGCCGACAATATTAAGGACTGTCTTTGGCTCTCCGCCCATTGCATACACATCGCTAAGTGCATTTGCTGCAGCAATCTGGCCGAACATATATGGATCATCGACAATCGGCGTGAAGTAATCAATCGTCTGAATCAGAGCGATATCATCTGTTAGTTTATATACTCCTGCATCATCGGATGTTTCATGTCCGACTAGCAATTCAGGAACGGGTTCCTGTTTGGGTAATAGACGCAGAACCTGCGTCAAGTCCTCAGGACTGATTTTACAGCCTCAACCAGCTTTTGTTGACAACGAAGTTAAACGGATTTTTTCATGTTCACTCAACCTTATCACCTCAAAAGCAAGTATACTCTTTCTTGTTTTTAAAATCATCCTTCAGCTACTGTTTTTTAGACTTTACACGCTGATGGAATTTATTATATATAGAATTAGTTTGAATTTTTTGCTTGATCAGGATTTGAAAAAATCGTCGGTTGGACATTAATGATATATAATAGAACAATGAGATTTGGTTATGGGGGCATGCAAGCATGAAAGATTTAGTAAGAGCCTTGCCTGCAGTTCATGAACTGCAAAAGGATATAAGGTTTATGGAATTGATAGAACAGGTTGATCTGAGTGAAAGCTTTCTGACTGATTCGTTGAAATTTGAAATAGATAGGATAAGGAAAGAGCTGCTTACTGGAAATTGGAAAGGGCACGAACCAGGAACGGAAGAATTTATGGATGAATTATTTATGTCTGTTGGTCGATTGGTAGCAAAAAAAAGGCAATATACACTCACAACAGTAATCAATGCTACCGGAACGATTTTGCATACGAATTTAGGGAGGGCTAGGTTGAGCGAAAATGCCATCAAGCATGTAGTTGAAACAGCGATGAATTATTCGAATCTTGAATATAAGCTGGATGAAGGCAAACGCGGTTCTCGTCACAGCCATGTGGAAGATCTTGTCAAAGAAATGACAGGAGCAGAAGCGGCGATGGTAGTCAACAATAATGCTGCTGCTGTCTATATCATCCTTAGTGCGCTTGCCAGAAGGAAAGATGTCATCGTTTCTCGCGGCCAACTTGTCGAAATTGGTGGTTCATTCCGAATTTCTTCGATAATGGAAGAAAGCGGTGCAAGGTTAGTGGAAGTAGGGACAACAAATAAAACCCATTTACTCGATTATGAAAATGCGATTTCAGCTGAAACATCGATGATCATGAAGGTACATACAAGTAATTTTAAAATATATGGTTTTTCAAAAACTGTAGAGACCAAAGAGTTAGTGCAACTGTCAAATAAGCACGATCAGATTATCTTTTACGAAGATCTTGGAAGTGGCGTTTTATATGACTTTCAAAAACATGGAATTGGAGAAGAGCCTGTTGTAAGTGAAGTACTTAAGCTGGGCACAGATATCGTATCGTTTAGCGGGGATAAATTGCTTGGCGGTCCTCAGGCAGGGATTATTGCTGGAAGAAAAGAGCTCATCGATCAATTGAAGAAGCATCAGCTCGCTAGAGTAGTTAGAGTTGATAAAATGACTTTGGCAGCACTGGAAGCAACCTTGATGGATTATCTTAAAGGGGAAAAGGGATTGGTACAAATTCCAACTCTTCGGGATTTACTAGTACCAATAAGTGAACTAAAGGAAAGAACGGAGAAATTCGTCCAATCTATCCGTTCTTTTGGCGGTAAATTAACTGTAAGAATCACGGAAGGAACTAGCAAGGTTGGCGGGGGAACAATGCCTGATGTCGATCTGCCTACTTACCTGGCTACTATCAGCCACCCCGAAGTGAGTGCCGAACATATTGCCAAAAAGCTTCGGACAGAATATTCACCTGCTATCATCGTAAGAATACAGAAAGAAGAGGTGCACATCGATCTTCGAACAGTAGCTGTGGAACAAGAACAGCAACTTTTAGAGGCACTCAAATTAATATAGGAAATAACTTGGCTGCCAAATGATTTGGCAGCCGTTTTTTTCAATGAGTCAAAGCGCGACTTCACCGCTGCTTTTCTTACATATCGTGACCAGAATTGTGCTTTTGGCGAGTATGGTTGCGGTTTTTAACCTTTTTTGAGCCGCTTAGTGGAGCAGGCTGGCTGGTTTGGTCACCCTTGGGAGCATTTTTGCGCATATCCTTGGAATCGTTTTTGTTCATTTGCTCATCCCTCCTGATTTTAGGATTTGATTTGCGCTTGAATTTATACTGAATAAATAACTTTTAAATGCGCAATTTAACGGTATAGATTTTACTACATCAGGAGGAAAACAAATGCCTTATAATAAAAACAAACAACAAGCGTTTCAGGCAGCACAGCAGGGGTTTGAAGATGCACAAGGACTATATACGGAAATCATTCGCGATTCAGAAAGCTATGGACACCAATTAAAGCATCTTAAAAACGAAGTGAATGAAGCCTTTCAACAAATTGAAAATGCTCTCGAAAACGCTTCTGAGCATCAAAGAGGACAGTTAGAAAAATTCCAACAAGATCTCAGGAGCATCGTAAATGAAGTAAATATGGAATAAGAAAAGCGCAAGACAATTCTCGAAGTGAATTTTATGCTTTCTTACTCTATAAGAAAAAAGCGGAAGGGCATTCTTCCGCTTTTTTCTTTTGTGAAATAGCTTTTGATTGATCTTGTTTCCTAATGAGATCATTTTTTACCTTGAGAATAGGAGCGATTCGCTTAATTTTAACATGTATACTGTTTTTAATATAAGTGAAACTTATCAATCGCAATAACATACTTGTTATTTACTTATATACAAGGTTATATTAATATGAAATTATGAGAAAAGTTATGTTGGAATACAAGATTCAAACTTTTCGACAATTTCTTTTATTTTGTTTATGATGTTTACGTAGAAGAAGGAGGTAAACATATGTCAAACCAAGATATTTTTAACGCCCGAAAATCATTTGAGGTGGACGGGAAACGCTATCATTATTATAGCCTGGCCGCTCTGGAAAAGGATGGAATCGGCAATATTTCTAAACTACCTTACTCTGTTAAGGTGTTGCTTGAATCCGTGCTTCGTCAGCATGATGGCTTTGTGATCACAAAAGAGCATGTGGAAAACTTAGCAAAATGGGGAACCAGCGAAGTGAAGGAAGTGGATGTTCCTTTTAAGCCATCACGCGTCATTCTTCAGGATTTCACTGGTGTACCGGCAGTGGTTGACCTTGCTTCCCTTAGGAAGGCAATGGCTGACATGGGGGGAGACCCACAGAAAATCAATCCAGAAAAGCCTGTTGATCTTGTCATTGACCACTCGGTCCAGGTTGATAAGTATGGAACACCTGACTCACTTAATGTCAATATGGAGCTTGAATTCGAACGTAATGCGGAACGTTACCAATTTTTGAGCTGGGCACAAAAGGCATTTGACAATTACCGCGCTGTTCCGCCGGCAACAGGTATCGTTCACCAGGTGAATCTGGAGTTTCTTGCAAGCGTTGTCCATGCTGTGGAAAATGAAGATGGTGAATTCGAAACATTCCCTGATTCATTGGTAGGTACCGACTCACATACTACAATGATCAACGGAATTGGCGTTCTTGGCTGGGGTGTCGGCGGGATCGAAGCAGAAGCAGGAATGCTTGGCCAGCCATCCTACTTCCCAGTACCAGAAGTAGTAGGCGTGAAATTAATAGGGGATATGCCGAACGGCGCTACTGCAACCGATCTTGCGCTTAAAGTAACACAGATACTTCGAAACAAAGGCGTTGTTGGAAAATTTGTCGAGTTCTTCGGACCAGGAGTTGTAACACTGCCACTTGCTGACCGTGCAACGGTTGCCAACATGGCACCAGAATACGGTGCTACATGCGGATTTTTTCCGGTAGATAATGAAGCTTTGAGCTACATGCGCTTAACTGGACGTTCAGAAGAACATATTAAAGTGGTGGAAGCATACTGCAAGGAAAACGGATTGTTCTTCGATCCTTCCTTAGAACCAGTTTATACTGATATTGTAGAAATTAACTTATCCGAAATCGAAGCGAATCTTTCTGGTCCTAAGCGTCCACAGGACTTGATCCCGCTTTCAGCTATGCAAAAGTCCTTTAAAGAAGCTCTTACTTCACCTGCAGGAAACCAGGGATTTGGGTTGGGCAAGAAGGAAATCGAAAAAGAAGCAGTTGTTGAATTTGCTAATGGAGACACAACAACTATGAAGACTGGTGCTATCGCCATTGCAGCGATCACTAGCTGTACGAATACATCGAACCCTTACGTAATGGTAGGAGCAGGGCTTGTTGCCAAGAAAGCAGTGGAACTCGGAATGGAAGTTCCTAAGTTTGTTAAAACTTCATTGGCTCCTGGATCTAAGGTTGTTACTGGTTACCTTCGTGATTCAGCATTGCTCCCTTACCTTGAAACGCTTGGCTTTAACCTTGTTGGGTATGGTTGTACAACTTGTATCGGGAACTCTGGTCCATTAAAACCGGAGATTGAAAAAGCTGTAGCTGAAAACGATCTGCTGGTGACTTCCGTTCTTTCCGGAAACCGTAATTTCGAGGGACGAATCCACCCGCTGGTAAAAGCAAACTACCTAGCTTCACCGCCGCTAGTAGTCGCTTACGCACTTGCTGGTACAGTGGACATCGATCTTCAAAATGATCCTATTGGAAAAGATAAAGATGGCAATAATATATACTTCAAGGATATCTGGCCATCAACAGCAGAGGTAAACGAAGTTGTTCACCGCGTTATAACACCAGAACTATTCCGCAGAGAATATGAGACTGTCTTCACCGATAACGAAAAGTGGAATGAAATTCAAACAAATAGCGATCCGCTATATACTTTTGATCAGGATTCAACTTATATTGCAAATCCTCCTTTCTTTGAAGGGTTGACTCCAGAAGCCGGAGAAGTTGTTCCATTGATCAGCCTTCGTGTTGTTGGCAAGTTCGGGGATTCAGTCACTACGGACCATATTTCTCCTGCAGGTGCAATTGGAAAAGATACACCAGCTGGAAAATACCTTCGCGAAAAGGGTGTGGAACCACGCGACTTCAACTCGTACGGTTCACGTCGTGGCAACCACGAAGTCATGATGCGCGGAACATTCGCAAACATCCGTATCCGCAACCAGGTCGCTCCTGGCACAGAAGGCGGCTTTACCACTTACTGGCCAACAAACGAAGTCATGTCCATCTTTGATGCTTGCATGAAGTACAAAGAGCAGGGCACTGGCCTAATGGTTATTGCAGGCAAGGATTATGGCATGGGTTCATCCCGTGACTGGGCTGCAAAGGGTACGAATCTATTAGGAATCAAGACTGTTATCGCAGAAAGCTTCGAGCGTATCCACCGTTCTAACCTTGTATTGATGGGCGTACTGCCACTTCAATTCAAAGCTGGTGAAAATGCTGAAACTCTTGGTTTGACAGGAAAAGAATCATTTGATGTCCAAATTGATGAAAAAGTCCGTCCGCGTGATATGATAACTGTCACAGCTACTGACGAAGACGGCAACAGGAAAACTTTTGAAGCTCTTGTACGCTTTGATTCTGAAGTTGAAATTGACTACTATCGTCACGGCGGCATTCTGCAAATGGTGCTTCGCGACAAATTGAAAGCATAATTAAAACAGAACCCCCCTGATCCATAAGTGGAATAGGGGGTTTTTCGTCTGCCATCCTGTCGACAAACACAAAAATTTCATGTCAGAATAAAATAAAAGTAAAATTTCGAAAAGTTGTAATAATTGCAACCGTTTTCGGGCATTCTAACTGTTAGAATGATAATAAAGGATGGTGAGTAGGATGAGGAAACCTAGAAAACGTTCCTTTCAAGAGCTTGTAATGGAAAATAAACGTCAACTTCTGAATGATCGTGAAGCGATTGAAAAAATCGAGGCAAAATTGGAGCAAAAACACTTAGGCAAAGCAGAGTAATACATTCCCCACTCATGATTTCCCGATGATTTGGTAAAACTAAACTAGAGGAGGGATGATCATGAGCAATCCAAAAAAGGACAGCAAACACTATGTTCCGAGCCATCTTGGAACCCAGCCGCGCGGTTTCAGCGGCAACAATGGTAAGAAGATGAACGATAAATCAGGAAAACATGCACAGGTAATCCAGACAAAAGGGGAATAAATGATAGAAGCATGCCCACCAATCCGATGGTGGGCTTTTCATTTTCCAATGGGCTGGAGGAGGGTTCTAAACACTTTTTAATGCCTTAAATGCATTCAGAACGCAATGAATATTGCTTTTGCTTTCCTCACATACTATTGGTAGTAAGGGAGGGACATATTAATGACAAACCATACACCAAAGCCTGACGATCGTAGTGATAATGTAGAAAAGCTGCAGTCCATGGTCCATCATACCATTGCCAATATGGAAGATGCGGAGGCTGCAATGAATAATTCGAGTCCTGAGGACCAGCAAAGGATCCAGGAAAAAAATGAACGCCGCCGCGAAAGTATTGATGCTTTCAGAGCAGAAATTAAGGATGAAGCGCATAAACAACATTAATGAAAAAGCTCCGTCGTAAAGGCGGCGCTTTTTTTCGTTTACAGGAAAATATGATATTATACGAAGTGTAAAGATATTCTGTTAAATTTTTTGATAAAGAAGTGAGCGGATGGAACAACACAAAAAACAAATAGCTTTAGAGGAACAACTGTTACTTTGGGAAGAGGAAATACAGTCTAAAGGATATATTGATGATGAAGCCGGTTTGATTATGGCCATTAAGGTACTAACTAAAGCGGGGGAACAAAAAAAATTGTCCCATGTTTTGACGCTGGCAGCTCAATCAAGAGCGAAAAGGAATGGCTTTGATACGCTTGTCCTTGAGTGGCTGAAATCAGCGGTTGAACAGGAGGCTACAAACAAACTAGCAAAATCCATGTTGGCGTCAAACGAGTGGAAAAGTAAAGGGAAACTTTTCGAGGATTTCGCCTACCCACGAATTAGGGAAACAGACAATCGGGCGCTGAAAAAGAAAACATTAGTACAATACATCGATATTTCCCAGCAATTTCTTGGACATGCCGAAGAAGTGTTGGATGAGCTAAACGGGCAGACGCCAATAGCTGATTCTGATTTAAGCGGAAAATTTGGCAGGCTGACAGAATTAGTCGAAAGCGCAATGGAAGAAACAGCTGCTTTGTTAAAAGCAACAAGGCTGTACGAGGAGTCAGTAAGCGGTGTTTTTCATACAGCAATCCATTTTGAAGAAATGAAAAAAAGACTGGATACCCTAGATAAAATCAAACTTCAATGGCAAGAAGAATTTGCCGGAGAGTCGGAGGTTCAAAACAAGACGGAAATCGATCCTTTGGCGGAACTTCAACAGATGGTGGGTCTTGAGTCTGTCAAAGCCAGAGTGAATGATTTTTATCGTTTCCTCAAATATCAGCAAAAACGCAAGGAGCTTGGACTGCAAACTAAGGATGATCAAAGCTTAAATATGGTGCTTACAGGGAATCCAGGCACTGGAAAAACGTCGTTGGCTAGATTGCTTGCAAAAATTTATCACCAGCTTGGTGTTTTGCCACGAGAAGAAATCATCGAAGCAGACCGCTCACAGTTAGTTGGTGCTTATGTGGGCCAGACAGAGGAAAACGTCCGCAAAATTGTGGAACAAGCTCTAGGCGGCGTCTTGTTCATCGATGAAGCTTATAGTCTTAAACGTGAAGGTCAGACAGGGAATGACTATGGCCAAACTGCAATTGATACACTTGTTTCTTTAATGACTGGAAATGAATATGGTGGCAAATTCGCGGTGATTTTGGCTGGATATCCAGAAGAAATGCGTTTATTTCTTGATGCAAATCCTGGATTAAGGTCTCGTTTCCCGCAATCGAATTTCATTCATCTGCCTGATTATACAGAAGATGAACTGTTGGAGATCGCCAAGCAGGCAGCACGGGATAATGATTATGCTATGACCGAACCTGCAAAGCAAGAGCTCAGAGAAAGAATCGAAAAAGAAAGAGTCGATGAAACATTTGGCAATGCGCGCACAGTGCGTAACCTTGTATTGGAAGCTATTTTTAAAAAAGGCTCAAGAAAGATGGAAGAGGATGATTTTTCAACATACACATTGTTGGAAAAAGCAGATTTCGAATCATCTATTAAGCCTTCAACAGAAAAGCCGCTAGACAGCCTCCAGGCATTAATTGGTTTGGATACCGTAAAATCGGAAGTCACCACGCTTATTTCTTTCGTTAGGATGCAGCAGTTTCGCAAGGAAAAAGGGCTGCCTGCTGTACCAATTCAGCTGCATTCGGTCTTCACGGGGAACCCCGGAACCGGAAAAACAACTGTCGCAAAGATTTATGCTGAACTGTTAAAGGAATGCGGAATGTTAAAGCGGGGACACCTGATCACCAGCAGCAGAGCGGATTTCGTTGCTGGTTTTGTGGGTCAGACAGCCATCAAGACAAAGAAAAAGATTCGTGAGGCACTAGGTGGGGTTCTCTTTATAGATGAGGCTTATTCCTTGCTTGGACAAAGCTCAGGTGACTTTGGCAAAGAAGTGATCGATACACTCGTGGATGAGATGACCAGGCATAATGAAAACCTTGTCGTTATCCTCGCGGGCTATCCTGCCGAGATGAATTTGCTGTTGGAAAGCAATCCTGGCATTCGTTCACGATTCAAAAAATTTTATCACTTCCCTGATTACAGTGTGGATGAATTATTGCTCATTATCAGGAATTATGCAGGTAAATATCAGTATAAAATCAACGATCAAACTTTAGAATTTTTATCCAAAAAGCTTTTGGGAATAGAGATTAAAGGGAATGGACGATTCGCGACAAATTTGGTGGACGAGGCCATACAGTTCCAAGCCTATCGCCTGATGAGCAGCGAATCAGTAGAGAATTTGGATCAGGATGTTCTATACTTAAACAAACAGGATTTTGAAGCGGCGTTGAAAAAAACACAGTGATCCTCGTTTTATTAATGAGAGTAGCAAAAGGGGTATGAGGATGCAAATTTCATCAAGAGAAATAGAGGTTAGATATGCAGAAACGGACCAGATGGGTGTTGTTTACCACGCTAATTATTTGGTTTGGATGGAGCTTGGCAGGACGCAATTAATCAAAGAGCTTGGTTTTAATTATGCGGAAATGGAGAAGGACGGAATTATCTCTCCAGTACTGGATATTCAGGCTTCTTATAAAAGGCCTTTGCGTTATGGGGATACTGCCATAATCAAAACATGGGTAGAAGAATATGATGGCATCCGTTCTGTCTATAAATATGAAATTTTTAATGGGGAAGGGGAGCTTGCACTTACTGGCAGCTCTAAACATGTCTGTGTGAAAAAGGATAGTTTCCGCCCCGTTTCTTTAAAAAGGAAGTATCCGGACTGGCATGAAGCTTATCTAAAGGCCATGAAAAAGCCTGAGGATGAAAGGGAGTAGGTCTGGATGGCTTTCGGGATCAAAAGACACGAGCTAGCAGAGTGGAAAGAAAATATCCGCAAAGGAGAGATTGCTTTTCTTACTCACTACTGGTTAGATGAACGTTTCCCTGGCTGTACAACAGTTACAAAAGTCGGTTGCAGAGATATAGAAAAGTTGGCAGAATGGGGAAATACTTATGGACTTAGCCCTGAATGGATGGACAACCGCAAACCTGAATACCCGCACTTTGACCTCTTTGGCCAGAAACAGCAGGAGGTTTTGGAGAAGGAAGGGATTAACAATTTTCTTGGCAAAAAATAAGGCAAGCGCCTAAGCGCTTGCCTTATTTTTTTTCGAATGTAAACTCTGGTTCGTGACCGACAGGATGAAGTTTGACAATCAGATCATGGCCGTCAAAATACCAAATGTCTTTTTCTTCGATATAATATGTGATACCGTTTTTTTCTGTTTTCACGCCGATATGGTCGGGTTCCTCTTTGGAAACGCCAAGGGAGAAACCTGTCTGAATCGAACTGAATCCTCCGTACCGTACAAAAAAGTGTAAATAGCTCCCGTTGGAAAGGTCCATTTCGGTTTCGTACCAAGCTGCCGCTTCTTCATTGATTGTAATATTCATATCATTCTCCTTCCATACCAATTGCTCCGATTATAACATAAGCAATTCCCGTCAGCATTTGCCAGGCATTAATAGGGGTGCCATGAGGAAACGTGGATTTACAACGTTAAGGAAAATTCCAATATTAAGATTGCAACTGGTGATACCTTAGTTGTGAGTCGAATGGATCATCTTGGCCGAAACACGGTTCAGTTGTTGGAGCTAGTTCAGCAGCTTGGTGTAAGAAACATACATTTTATTATCCTATTCTTGGGAATTGATACAAGAACACCTACTGGTAAATTCTTTTACTGTTATATCCTTGCATTTCTATCAATTGAGTAGTAAAGTGATGTAACGAAAGGGTGTGACACATCGTTATGCAAAAAAATACTCGCGGATCATTAATCTGGCTTCGCCTCACTCGTTTCACCCATCAAAGTAATTTACTTTCCAATGAATTTTTAAAGCAATTTGATTTAACGACCGCACAATTTGATGTATTAATGCAAATTTCAACCTATGAGCCATTAACACAATGTGATTTAGCTGAGAAAGTCACTGTAACACAAGGGGGAATTTCACGTATGCTTGCCCGTCTTGAGAAAGATGGACTTATTGAACGAAGGCAAGAATGGAAAACTAAAACCATTTCATTAACAAATAAGGGTCGTGAAAAACTAAATAATGCGTTTGATGCCCAACTTGCCTTTCAATCCTCATTTTTTGATGAAAGTTTATCTAAGGAAGAGCAAAAAATTTTGTATTCGCTCATGTCTCGTGTGCAAAAAAATAGTGACAAAAGATTAGTGAAAAGGTAATTTTTTACCACATCACTTGATTAGTCAAAGGAACTAGGAGAATTCATTATGGAAAAATACCGTATCGATCCATTAAAAGGTATAGAATTTGGGCTTTATTCTTTAGGAGATCATATGTCTAACCCAATTACAGGCGAACGTATTTCGGCCCAAGCAAGAATTAAGGAATTAATTGAAGCCAGTAAGCTAGCAGAACAAGCAGGAATTGATGTCTTTGGCGTTGGAGAAAGTCATCAAACTTATTTTACCACCCAAGCTCATACAGTAGTCTTGGGTGCCATTGCGCAAGCAACAAGTAAAATAAAAATCACGAGCTCAGCAACGGTACTAAGTGTTTCTGATCCTGTGCGTGTATATGAAGATTTTGCAACCATCGACTTAATTTCGGATGGCCGTGCGGAAATTGTAGCAGGACGCGGTTCCCGTGTAGGAGCCTATCACTTACTTGGGGTTAATTTACAGGACTATGAAGAAATTTTCGAAGAGAAATTAGAATTGCTTAAAAAGATAAATGAAGAAGATCAGGTGACGTGGCAAGGTGAATACCGGACTCCATTAGAAAATGCGCATATTCTGCCGCAGCCAAAAAACGGTTCTCTTCCTATTTGGCGTGCGGTTGGTGGACCACCAACAAGTGCTATTAAGGCAGGATATATGGGGATCCCAATGATGCTTACTACTTTAGGTGGACCAGCCATCAACTTTAAGCCTTCTGTCGATGCCTATCGTGAAGCAGCTGAGCGCAGTGGCTTTGATCCTAAAGCACTTCCAATTGCAACAACAAGTTTATTCTATGTTGCAGATACAACAAAAGAAGCTTTACAAGAGATGTACCCACATTTAAATGGTGGTTTCCAAGCCATTCGCGGTGGCGGTTATCCAAAACAGCAATTTGCCCAAGCACCTGATACACGAGATGCATTAATGGTTGGCAGCAAAGAGCAAATTATTGAAAAGATGCTTTACCAATACGAACTATACGGCATGCAGCGCTTTATGGCACAAATTGACTTTGGTGGTGTACCCTTTGAGAAAATTATGAAAAACATCGAAATTATTGGGAATGATATTATTCCAGCCATCAAAAAATATACTGCTGTGAAATAATAGCAAGTGGATTGAACGAAAAATACAATAAATGAAGAGCGGTGTGAAGATGAAATTTGCAGTAAGCAAGCAAGCAGCTAATTGGTATAAAAAAGAAATGGATTTAGACAATGGGGATTATGTTCAATATTACTTGCAAATCTACGGTGGGATTCCCACATCACATCCTAATTATTCGTTAGGTATGTCCATAGGGAAAACCGAAAACATTGGTGTGAAAGACGAGGTCGAGGGAATTACTTTTTATTTTAATGATGACAATTCTTGGTTATTTAACGAATATGATTTGAGTGTTGTTGTGAAGAATGGAGAGTTAGAGTTTATTTTTACGAACAATGAAGATTGATATGGACGGAAGAGAATACCCTTTAAATGTTAGGGAAATCGAAATCCCTTAATGAAATAGCTATATTAGCTATTTTTTCATCAACAGGATCAATGTCAGTCTGCATAAACATACAGCGTAAGCAAAAGGGGAGAATATCATGAAAATTGTGGCATTAGCCGGATCGATCGTCGGCTCAAAAACAAAAACAGCTATCCTTAAAACAGTAGAAATTTTGTCGCAAAAATACCCTGAGAATGAAATCACACTATTAGATTTAGCCGAATATACAGTGCAATTTAGCGATGGACGTAATTATCTCGAATATGAAGGGGATACGAAATACATTACAGAGACAATCATGGCAGCGGATGCCATTATTATTGGCACACCAACATTCCAAGCATCCATTCCGGCAACGTTGAAAAACATCTTTGACTTGTTGCCAGTTAACGCTTTCCGTGACAAAGTCGTCAGCAGTGTTGTAACAGCGGGCACAGCGAAGCATTATTTAATGGTAGAGCAACAATTAAAACCAATCCTAGCATATATGAAAGCCCACATCGTTCCAACATATGTTTTTATGGAAGAAAAAGACTTTCATCGGAAAGAAATTATAAATGATGATATCCTTTTCCGTCTTGAACGACTAGTCGAGGATACAGTCTTAACCGTTGAAGCTTTGAAGATCATTCGTATAAAAAAAGACGAAGAATATGGTTTTTAAAGCTTTGTTTTTTCCCCATTGAAAAATGCCACAATTCAATTTATCGGCAAAAATAATTTATTAGATTTCAGTTTGAGTTTCTTAACTTCATTTCTCATCAGTTGATTCTTACGGATAGCGCAAAAAGGATAATGGATATTATTCGAACTAAATGTATAGCGAATTAAGTAGATAAGCTTGCTTAGATCTCGGTTTTTCTTTAGAGCAACTTCATGGATGTAATATATCTAGTAATATTTAAGCAAATCGCACAAAAAAAGATGAACATACGTTCCTCCGGTATGGTTAACTTTGCACATCAAATGCAGGGTGCCGCTGATGGTTACGTACAAAGCAATGAACATTTTTGGAAGTGAAAACCCTGATTTTTCTACGCTAAGGAGATAAATCAGGAATATGGTAATTCTGATTTTATAGGGTTAAGCAGAAGGGGAGCTCGTACTCCGAATCTCTCGTCACAGTATTAAGGGGACCAATACCTTTAATACTTTGCAGCAATCTTTACAAAAAATAGAAGGTAGATTGGCTATTGAGTTTCCGGTTGCCCCCGGAAGCTCTTTTTTTTACGGTCTGTAAAGTTATATTATAAACATTCTAGGATATATGTTCATTTATCAATATTTTAGAGAGTGGAAATCTTTTATTATCGCCAATGTGATCCTAGCAGCTATTTTTGCTTTTATTGCTGAGCCAATTACCGTTCGGATAGGTATTTATAAATTAGAAAATTGGCAATATATCTATTCATTTCCAATCTATATACTTAAAACAGCTCTAATAAAATGGATAGTCGATGTCCACTTAGAGAAACCTTCCATTATTCATAAATAATGATTATAAAAAAGGAATCAAAGATCCGAAAGCGTATTTATAATATTAAGCGCAGTATTATGAAAGGTGACAGGGTATATTCAAACTGCACCAGGTTTTTTGAACCTTTCAAAGTTCTTGATGCCGCTTCAGAGTTATTCGAGAATATTTTCGGTGAAAAAGGGCGCCATGTCCGGACAGCTATTGGTGCTGTAAAGCTGCCAGGCAATACCCTGATTGAAATTGATTTTATTTTTGCAGTTAGATAGGAGGGAAAGACATGATTTCTTTAAAAGATGTTCAGGATGCCAGAGAACGAATTGGTAAAATAGCGCATGTAACGCCGGTTCTACGATCAACGCAACTTACTAATATATGCGGAAATCAGATATTCTTAAAATCGGAGCATTTACAAAAAACAGGTTCGTTTAAAATAAGAGGAGCAAGCAATAAAGTCATACACTCCATTGAAAAGGGTGCAAAGTTTGTAACAACAGCATCATCCGGTAATCATGGCCAAGCGGTTTCCTATATTGCCAATAAGTACGGGGTGCCAGCAACCATTGTTGTTCCGGAGAATGTTAGTAAGTGTAAGGTCAACGCAATCCAAGCTTACAACGGAAAGGTAGAAATATGCGGTACTACCTCTTCAGAGCGATTACCTAGAGCGCAGGAAATCGCAGAACAAGAAAAAGGCGTTTATATTCCTCCCTATGACGACCCATTTGTTATGGCAGGGCAAGGAACGTTGGGACTGGAAATCCTAGAACAGCTGGAAAATGTGGACGTAATCATTGTTCCCATTGGCGGTGGGGGACTTATATCCGGAATCCTGACTGCTGTAAAAGAAACGAATCCAAAAATAAAAGTGATCGGTGTAGAGCCTGAGCTTGCCAATGATACATTTCTATCCTTACAAAATAAAAAAATTACTGCAATTCCTGCCACTAAAACGATTGCCGATGGATTAAGAACCAGCCAGCCAGGTGACCTGACCTTCCCTGTACTTATGAGGTACCTAGACGACATTGTTCTCGTGAGCGAAGATGAAATTCGCCAAGCCTTCCGTTTCATTATGGAACGTACGAAGCAGCTAATCGAACCGTCAAGTGCAACAACGATAGCAGCAGCGATGTTCAATAAATTGAACATCCAAGGAAAAAATATCGTAAGTGTTATATCGGGCGGAAATGTGGACATTCACGAAGTTCAGCAACTTATTGTGAATACTGTGGAATGATTTTTTACAACTAAACTCTGAAACTTCCACTTCACCGGCAGAAGAAAAAATCGCTTTTCCCGGTGGAGTCTCCAGTTTTTGCACTTGTTGGCAGTCGGCTGTACTTTTCCCAATGAGATCAAAGAACGACGTCACCGGTCGGCCATCCAAGGGACAGGTCTTGCTATACCCGCCAGCTACAGGACGTGGCGTTAGCAGCGCTTGCGGCTTTTCTTGTTATTTTCGTAAAATCTTCTCCATCTTTTTTCCCTTTGCCAGCTCATCGATCAACTTGTCCAAATAGCGAATTTCCCTCATTGTTGGTTCTTCGATGTTTTCAACTCGAACACCGCAGACTACGCCTTTGATCAAGTCCCTCGAAGGATTCATTTGGGGAGCTTCTGCAAAGAAGGTCTCAAAGTTTGTCTGTTTTTCCAGTATTGCTTCTAACTCTTCCTGGCTGTATCCTGTCAGCCAGGTGATTATTTCATCAACTTCTATTTTCGTACGCCCTTTTCTTTCTGCCTTATTTACATAATTCGGATAGACACTTGCAAAACTCATTGTATAGATTTTATGTTTGCTCAAGATACAAACTCCCTTAGAATCGTTTTCTTCATTATAATCCTAGAAAATGGCATGTTCAAATTTGTTTTTAGGAAAGAAATCAAAGGAAATTGACTTGTAAAGAAAGAATATAAAAAGAATATGTACTTGGGGGTGTGATTGATGGCTAAGACAGTGCTTTCCAACAAGGGAAGGAAAACAGCTAGAACCTTTTTCAAAGAAAGTTCTCTCTTACGTATGCTACGCTTTGCCTTCTTATTGTTTCTTTCCTTCTTATTGGTGTATATCTACTATCTGCATCTTACCGGCAATCTTCAAAAAACCATTCAGCATATTTGGTCGAATCATCAGCAAGTCATCATTGCCACATCAATTTTCATTACTTATACAGTGATTATTTTTCAGTTGGGTGTTTGGAGAGGGAGAAGCAGGTAGCAAAAAAATAATATGGAATAATGGAAGTAAGGTTTTGCTTTTTTTTTCGGAGTATCTACGAGGGGTGGGGTATGAAAGGAAGCCGATAAATTCTTGGTGAGTCAATCCCTCCTGTAGAAAACTATCTTATGTACTATCTTTATACATGCCTAATTTACCACTTTAGTCAAAACCACTAGGATTATAGTTTTAAAATTTTAAAAATTCGGTTAAATATTTGCTATACTCTTTATTTTCCTCTACCATTATATTGAAATGAAATGGAACAGGAGGGAATCAATATGAAAAACATCTTACGTACAGGGTTTATTGCACTGCTTAGTATTCTGTTGTTGGCTGGGACGATGCCTGTAGCTGGGCTAGCTAAAACGCCGCAATTCAGCTACGACCAGTACAGTCAGGTGGGTGTTGGTGAAGATGGAATGGTTGCTACCGCACACCCGCTAGCATCAGAGATTGGTGCTGAGGTTCTTCAGAAGGGTGGGAACGCAATTGATGCTTCTGTTGCCATCCAGTTTGCGCTGAATGTAGTAGAACCGATGATGTCCGGAATCGGCGGCGGTGGTTTCATGATGGTTTATGACGGAAAAACAAAGGAAACCACAATCGTGAACAGCCGTGAGCGTGCTCCTGATGGCGCGACGCCAGACATGTTCCTGGATGAAAACGGAAAGCCGATTCCTTTTTCAGAACGTTCAACCGGCGGTACGGCAGTAGGTGTGCCTGGAACGTTAAAAGGTCTTGAGACAGCACTTGAAATGTGGGGAACACGACCACTTCAGCAGCTGATCGGGCCATCTATTAAGCTAGCGGACAAGGGATTCCCAATTGATTCAGTCCTGGCAGAATCGATTGCCGATAATCAGGACAAGTTATCAAGATCAGCAGCAAGTGAGGTTTTCTTACCAGATGGGAATCCGCTTCAAGAGGGAGATATCCTTGTTCAGGACGACCTGGCTAAAACCTTCAAACTGATCCGTTCACATGGTGCTGATGCACTCTATGAAGGAAAAATTGCAGAAGCAGTTGCCGATGTTGTCCAAGATTTCGGTGGATCAATGACTCCTGAGGATTTGGCAAAGTATGAGGTAACCGTTAATGAGCCGGTTTGGGGAGACTATCAGGGCTACGAGATTGCCAGCATGCCTCCACCGAGCTCAGGCGGCGTATTCCTGCTGCAAATGCTAAAAATACTGGACGGTTTCAACCTGTCCCAATATGATGTCAATTCGGCAGAAAAATATCATCTTTTGGCTGAAGCCATGCATCTTGCCTATGCTGACCGTGCCGCATACGCTGGAGATCCTGAGTTTGTTAATGTCCCTGTGAATGGTTTGCTCCACCCTGATTACATCAAGGAGCGCCAGGAGCTGATCGGCATGGATTCTGTCAATCAGACTCCAACAGCTGGTGACCCTTGGAAATATGAAAATTCAGAGGCGAACTTTAAACCAACAAGCCAGCCAAATGACAGGAAGTATGGAGAAACAACCCACTTTACTGTTGCTGACAAATGGGGAAATGTTGTTTCCTATACGACAACAATTGAACAGGTTTTCGGAACGGGCATCATGGTGCCTGGTTACGGGTTCATGCTGAACAATGAATTGACTGACTTTGATGCAGTACCTGGCGGCGCGAATGAAGTTCAGCCGAACAAACGCCCGTTGAGCAGCATGACTCCGACCATTGTATTTGAAAATGGAGAACCAGTCCTCACAGTTGGTTCTCCTGGGGGCCCGACCATCATTACCTCCGTGGTGCAAACCATTCTCCATGCCATCGAGTACGATATGGAGCTTAAGCAAGCAGTCGAGCAACCTAGAATATACACCAATAATCTGAATTCCTATCTTTATGAAGACGGCATCAGTTCTCACACTCTAAACGAACTGAATACGATGGGACATAAATTTGGTGCTAGCCCAACGACCATCGGAAATGTCCAAAGCATCCAAATCGACCGTGAAAACGGTACTTTTAAGGGAGTCGCCGACTCAAGCAGAAATGGTGCAGCTATTGGAGTAGATCTAAAAGGCAACAGAAAATAGATAGGAAGAAAGGGAGTGGAATAATTCCGCTCCTTTCTTTTTTATTCCTTCTTTTTGCTTCAAACCTTTTCAGTTATTAAAGCCACAAGCGTTCTACTAATGTTCTTATTTTATAGAATCAACAGAAATATTGTCATAAGGTAGATACAAATAGGGAGGAAATCGAAAACTAGACAATTTTGTCATTGTTGTATACAGAAGCTACAGTACGACAAAAACACCTCTATTTCTTATAGTGGAATCTATACGAAATAGAGGTGTTTATTCATAGTTATTAATATTTGGTTCTTTGTGATTCATTCTTCCTGAATCAAATACTATTTTTCCATCTGTACATGTAGTGTTGTTCTCCGAACTAGCATAAAATAGGAGAGGAGAGCAAGCAAGCTTGCTGATAGAATCACAACAGCCATCGGAATCGCTGAATACTCACCTGCCAACCCAACCAATGGTGATGTAAGTGAACCAAGAACAAATGGCATCAAGCCTAATAGTGCTGAGGCGCTTCCGGCAATATGGCCCTGAGTCTCAATTGCTAATGCAAAGGAGGAGGTTGAGATAATCCCGATGGAAGACACTAAAAAGAAAATTGGGATTGCCACTGCTAGAAGTGGTGCTTTTAGCAGAAGTGCTACTAATAAAAAAGTGCCTGCGGTAGTAGAAAGAAATAAACCGAATTTCAAGAACGTTTTTTCAGGAATAATATCTGTTAAACGGCCAACCAACTGAGTTCCGATAATTAAAGCCAGACCATTTACTCCAAAAAGCAAACTAAATACTTGAGGAGATACGCCATAAATATTCTGGTACACAAAAGGAATGCCTGAAACGTATGCAAAAATCCCAGCAATAATAAACCCTTGTGTAAGTGCATAGCCAAGGAATACTCGGTCTTTGAATAAGGATCCAAAATTACTTACTATTTGAGTTAGGTTACTTGGAACACGCTTTTCCACCGGTAATGATTCTTCTAGTTTGAGGGAAACCGTAAGAACCAATACAAGACCGACAAGTGCTAAAACAAAGAATACTCCATTCCAATTCGTAACTGCAAGAACTCCACCGCCGACAATCGGTGCCACAATAGGGCCAAGGTTGCCAACTAACATTAATAAAGCAAAAAACTTGGTCAATTCCCTTCCATTATAAATATCCCGGACAATCGCTCTGGAAATAACGAGACCTCCCGCTGCTGCAAATCCTTGTAGGAATCGAGCTGCAATGAAAAGATAAATAGATGGGGCGAGGGCACAGGCAATAGAAGCAATCAAATAGAAGGTAAGGAAAAAAAGCAAGGGCTTTCGACGACCTTGTACGTCACTCATGGGACCGATAATCAATTGTCCCAAACCTAGTCCTAAAAGACATGTTGTTAAACTAATTTGAACTAAAGATGCGGTAGTTCCATAGTCATTAACAATCGTTGGAAATGATGGTAGATACATATCAATCGTGAAGGGTCCAAGGAGCCCAAGAGATCCTAAAAGTAATGCAAGTTGTAAACGCTTAGTTCCGACCGGTTTATTCAAGTTGTTCTCACCTTTCTGCACATCAATAGAACAAGGAAACTGTTCCTAAGTATCATACCTAAAATCCCCGCTTTACTCCAACAAAGTGCTTCGGGAGCCTAAATTTGTAGTTCAGAAAAATAAACGAATAGTCTCCCAAATTCCAGCGAGGAGCATGTGTATTTAATGAATTCCACACGGATCCTTTATTACCGCAATTGTGATAATAGAAGCTTTTGTTCCTTTTATCACTGAGCCAATGGTTTGGCATTTATAAATTTTGGTCCCGCAGACAAAACATAGATAATTTCTCTAATGAAGCAAAAAACTTGGCTATTCATTCTTTCCCAATTCTCATTAGGTCTTTCCTCCCATTTCCAATTATGTTAATAACTTAATATTTAATTAATACTAGATTAATAGATGAAAAATATGATGGAGAAGGAAAGAGAGGCCTTACATAGCGGTTAAATCATCTTTCACGAGGAGGAGAACGATGAAGAAAAAATGGGGAAAGGGATTCAAAGCCACTGTAGTTTATGCACTTATGGCTAGCACGTTGATTTCTCCAGCATCAACGTTTGCACTTGGAAATTTCGATTTGAACTCGCAGGTTATTCAGACGCCGATCAATCAGTACAACGCCAACCTGGCCTCTGGAGTCACGGAAAAGCATTATAGCTTTGAAAACAAGGAAGGACAAAAGCTTGAGAGTTTTGTTGTTGAGGTGGACAAGCAGGATCCAACTATTGCAATTGAGGCAGGGACACCTAATAATGGCACGGCTTTCGGTTTACAGCCGGTCAGAAAGCAGGCGGAAGCGGCAACCGGGGAAAATCATACTGTGGTCGCTGCAGTGAATGCTGACTTTTACAATATGGCAACTGGAGAACCATCAGGCTATGTCTATAAGGATGGACAACCCGTTAAGGACAAGTCACTGTCATCACAGGAATTCTTTGCGATTAAAAAATCAGGCGAGGCTGTGATTGGAACTCCAGGCGAATTTGAAGGAATGAAGGACCAAATCAAAGAGGCTTTAGGCGGGAATGCAATCCTAGTAAAAAACGGACAAGTATATCAGACTCCGCAAACGGGTGCGGATAAAGAGCCACGGACAGCCGTCGGAATCAAACAGGATGGAGATGTGTTTTTTGTAGTTGTAGACGGAAGGCAGGAACCTTATTCAGCGGGGATTTCCATGCCGGACCTGGCTCAAATGATGATTGACCTTGGAGCGGTGAGTGCACTGAACCTGGATGGCGGCGGGTCATCAACTTTCACAACCCGTGAGTTGGGGGGAGATCGGCTTGAAGTTGACAATAAACCATCAGATCGGGCAGAAAGAAGCGTCGCCAACTCGTGGCTGATTGTTTCCAATACTCCTTCTGATCATGTTATTGAAACAGCTTATGTCCAGCCATATGACCAGTCGTTCACGCCTGGATCAACCATAGCCTTCTCCGCAAAAGGCAGGGACCAGTCAATGGCTTCAGCTCCGCTACCTGAAGAAGGACTAACATGGGAGCTGTCCGATCCCTCATTCGGTACGATCCTTGAGAATGGAACGTTTGTTTCTAATGGAAAATCAGGTCAGTTTCATATTGTTTTAAAGCATGATGGAAAAGAAGTGGGCACAAGTATTATCGAAATTGCCCAGCCTGATGAAATGTCTTTTTCAGCTGCTGAACTGACGGCAGCTAGAAACAGCGAAGTGAATTTGGGGCTCATCACTAAATTTCAAAAACGCGAAATTGACTGGAACTTAAATGATATTGAATTTGAAATACCAGAAGGGATGGGAACCATTGATGAAGCGGGCGTACTGCATACGGGAGAGCAGAATGTAATCGGGACGATCAAAGCCCATCTCAAGGGTACGAATCTCTCTGCTGAAATGAAGGTTTCAGTTGGGAAGCTTCCTGAAGTGGTGTTCGATTTCGAAAAAGACCTTGGAAGCTGGAGGACGGCCACCGCAAACCGCGGTGAAAAAGGGGTAGTAAGCCTTTCGAAGTATCCTTCCCCAGTAAGGTTCGGCAATCAGTCATTGAAGCTGGATTTTGATTTTACCAATTCACCGATTGGGACGACACTTGGAGTTTATGCTGGTCCCGGTGCGAATACAACGATTAGTGATAATCCTACAGGAATCGGAATGTGGGTTTATGGGACGCCTGAAGCTCAAGGCTACTGGCTTCGCATGCTTATCGTTGACGGAAATAACAAAAGCCAGGCCCTCAATTTTACTGGTGAGAAGCCAGGCATCGACTGGACGGGCTGGAAATATGTTGAGGCTGAAATCCCTGATTCTTTTACTGGTCCATTCAAACTTTCAGGCACACAGACAATCCGCTTGATGTCGACAAAATCAGGGATTACGGGCCCGATGACGAAGGGTTCCATCTATGTTGATAACATCCGTGCCGTTTACGGTGAAAAAATGGATGATCTGTATCCACCGGAGATTCAGTCCATTAACGTGGAAGGCAAGAATTTTACGACCAGTGAAGTGAACCTGAAAGCAGAAGTCAATGAGTATGAAGATGATCCATTTAAAACGGGAATTGACTGGGAAAAAATCAATGTTTTTGTAGACGGCAAAAATTATGCCGGCGCCGAAGGCCATTTCTCCTTTGATATGGACGGAAGCATATCTTTAAGCGGACTGAACTGGGCAGACGGAACGCATAAAGTAACGCTGATGGTACCTGACCAGTTTGGCAACCAGGCAATCAAGACGGTCTATTTTATCGTTAATACTGGTTCAGCAAAAATCGATTTGATGAAGAAGCAAGAAAAAGCGCTTCTCGGAGATGTGTTTGAGCTTGCGGTCAAGGTGACAAATCCGAATGAGATAACCGGGTCTGCAATTAAGCTTCAAGTAGACAAGCATTTTCCGGTAGAGGACGTACAATTTATTGAAGCATTCAAGACGAGTACATTCAGTTATGAAGAAGAGACAGGATTACTGACGATGAACATCATCAAGAGCGGTGAAGCAGCTGCCGATGCAGAAGCAGCATCCATTAAAATCAGGGTTCCTGCTTCAGTGAAGGAAGGCAGCAAATTAGCTTATGAAATTTTGGAAGCTGACTTTAACTACCAGACTCCAAAGGGTGAAAGCTTTGTTTCTACCTACTCAATGGAACCTGTAAGCGTAAATGTGGAAGGGGCTTATACCATTGAAGGAGAACCAATCCTAATTGGAAAGCCATTCAGCGTGACTGTGAAAAATGAGCAAAACCAAGTTGAAAAAGACATCGAAATATATGCTCTTGTCGATGGTGCAAAGGAGCCTGAACTGTTAGGAAAGACAGACCACGAAGGAAAGCTTGTAGTTGAATCGCTGACAAACGAAATAAAGAAAGTAGCCCTTTATGCCGTCAAGGATGGCAAGTATTCGTTCAAGTGGAATACTCAAACCTTTCCTGCACTTGCAGCAATCGACGAAATGAAGAACATTCTATCCACTCCAACAGGCGATCCCTATAAAGAAAAGGCGTTCACCTGGATGTCCAGCCCATTGACAGAAGGGAAAAGTTTGATCCAATTTGCCAGAAAACAAGACTATGACAGAAAGGGTGTAACGGCTCTTGAAACGGTAAATGGATCGTCCAGCACCCAGGTTTTCTCAGGCGAGCAGGATATCAAGAATAACGGAATAGTCAGAGTGAATGAAGTAAAACTGGAAAAACTGCAGCAGGAAACTGCCTACATCTACCGAGTTGGTGATGGGAAGAATTGGTCAGATTTTGATGATTTCACGACATTGAAAAGAAAGCAAAGCTTCGAGTTTGCTGTCCTAGGAGATACTCAGTCTCCTTCCGACCTGACTGATTTTAATAAAATCCTTGGAGATCTGAATGAAAAAGACTTATCATTCATGATTCATGTTGGAGACCTGATCGATGAATCAAGCAAGTTCGGGCAGTGGGATAGCGCATTGAACTCACTGAACCAATACGATAAAATCCGTACAACCGATTTTGTCGGGACCTTAGGCAACCATGAATACATGGGTGATGCAGATGGAAGTCTTGCCAAAGAGATTTTCAACTCACCAGAAAACGGACCTGAAATCGATCGAGGCGGCACCTACTCAGTTGATTACAATAACATGCACATCAGCGTGTTAGGGTACACGAGCGAAAGAGAATTGCTGGAACAGCAGCTTGAGTGGCTGAAACAGGATGTGAAAAATTCAGACAAGCCATGGAAAATCCTTGTGACTCACAAGCCACCATACTTTACGAATCCTTTTGGCGGAAATGACATCATGAAGGAACAACTGCCTCCAGTCGTTGATGAGCTGGGAATCGACATCGTCTTTTCTGGCCACGACCATTCATACGGCAGGACGAAAAAATTAAAGGCCGACAAGGAGGATTCAAATGGTACGGTTTATGTAGTAGCCGGAACAACCGGCAAGAAACACTACGACGCTGTTGCTGATGAGAAATTTGAGTATGTAAACATGGAGAACATAGCTGTATCCATGCAGGCAAAGGTTGATAAAGACAAAATCACCTTTACGACAGTTACATCAGACGGAGAAGTCATTGATGAATTTACGGTTGTGAATGAAGATTATTTTCTGGAAGAATAAATGCCATGGATAAGGTCAGCCCTTGGGTCAAGGGGCTGGCCTTAATTAATGATTCAGCTTTGTATCAGATTAAATGAAGAAATAAGTTGATAGGTTACCGAGTAAGTGAACTGTAAAGAAATCAAGTGCAATCTAAATTAGGTTGACTCCACATCCTTTTCACCAAATCCCTGTTTTTAGTTGATTTAAAACATAGTTTGCTATTAAAATCTTCTCTGTAAAGTTATAATTATAAGGGAATGATTATGTTACTTTTAAAGTACATTGGAGGAGATAAAATGCCGACATATAATAAACTAGTACGTGATCGTATACCAGACATAATTGAACTTGCAGGAAAGAAATTCTCAACAAGGATTTTAAAGGAATCTGAATACATAGAACAACTTCAGAAAAAAGCTTATGAAGAACTAGATGAATATGTTAATACTGTTAACAAGAAAGATGCTGTTGAAGAACTTGCAGATTTGTTAGAGATTATACACGCTCTTTCTGAATACCATGGTTCTTCTATTGTAGAAGTGGAAGAAGTTAGAAAGCAGAAGGCTGAAAAGCGCGGTGGATTTAAGGAGAAGGTTTTTTTAATTGAGGTTGAAGATGAGTAGGATTGAATTAATTACAAATGACTTGGGTAGTCATTTATTGAGTCAGATTGAGAATGCGTCGACAATATGTATTCTGACTTCTTTTGTTATGAAATCTGGTGTTGTTTTTTTAAAAGACACTTTGATAAATGCTGCTAAAGCCGGTGCGGATATTAAATTATGTACGGGGGATTATCTATATATTACTCAGCCTGATGGTCTTGCAGAATTATTTGCGACTGATGAGAACATTGAAATTCGTCTTTGGAAAAGTAATGGAATTTCTTTTCATCCGAAGGCTTATTTGTTTAAGTCAGATTCTGAGGATTGCTTATTTATAGGATCTTCGAATCTATCAAAATCAGCTCTAAACAATGGAATTGAATGGAACCTATCAGTAAGCAATGAGAAGACAGTCTTCACCGATGCGCTAGATGAATTTCTAAAGATATTTTATGCTGACCAAACTGTTAAATTAAATGATGAAACATTAAAAGACTATACTGCAGTTTATCACCAATACCATAAAGATAACCCAAATTTAGCGAAGGTTTGGTCAAATACAGAAGAACTGAATTTGATGTTACCTACTCCAAAAGATTTGCCTGTCCAACCATTAATTATCCATGATCCACCAATAAGTACAACATATGGAGATATAAAGCCCCGGTTTGCTCAACTGGAGGCGCTTGAGGAACTTGAAAAGACCAGGGAAGAAGAATATCAGAAGGCCTTGGTAGTAATGGCTACAGGGTTAGGAAAAACTTATCTTGCTGGTTTTTTTGCGAAGGATTATAAAAATGTATTATTTATTGCCCATAGAGAAGAAATTCTTTTCCAGGCAAGGCAATCTTTCGAAAATATTATGCCCGACAAAAAGTATGGAATATATAATGGAAAGAACAAGGATAGCGATGCAGATGCTATTTTTGCTTCCATTTATACTTTAAGTATGAAGGCTCATATTGAGAAATTTAGTCCAGATGAGTTTGACTTGATTATAGTGGATGAATTTCATCATGCTGCAGCTGGATCTTATCAGAGGGTATTGGACTATTTTAAACCTGAATTCTTACTTGGAATCACGGCTACTCCAGATCGTAATGATAATAAAGATGTTTACGCTATTTGTGAAGGGAACGTAGCATACCGTCTTGATTTCCTTGATGCGATTAATCGTAATTGGCTAGCTCCATTTAAGTACTATGGAGTATACGACGAAACAGATTATAGCCAAATTACCTGGTTGGGAACACGATATGATGAGGAGGAACTTCTTCACATACAGTTAAAAGAAGTGATGGCTTCGAAAATATTGGAAGCCTGGAAAGATAAAAAACAGACAAGAACTATTGGTTTTTGTTCTTCCATTAGACAGGCAAACTTTCTTTCTAGCTTTTTTAACAACCAGGGGTATAAAACAGTCAGCCTTCATTCACAACAAAAAGAAGTAGGTCGTGCGCATGCGATAAAAATGCTTGAAGCAGGAGAACTGGATATCATATTTACTGTCGATCTATTCAATGAGGGTGTTGATATTCCAGCAGTAGATACCCTTCTATTTGTAAGGCCTACAGAATCATTAACTGTATTTACCCAACAAATCGGTCGTGGTCTCCGATTAGCTCCAGATAAAGACTATTGTGTGATCATCGACTTAATTGGAAATTATCGAAATGCGGATGTAAAGTTAAGTTTATTTGATACCAAAAGTAGTGAAAGCAAGTCTAAGCAGATTGAACCTAGAATTCCTTCAAATTGTGAGCTGAATCTCGATGTTCAGGTGGTCAACCTACTCAAAGAAATGGCTAAGAAAAGATCTCCACGTAAAGAAAAGCTGCTTGATGACTACTTTGACCTTAAATATCTTCTTGGCAGACGGCCTACATACCTTGAATTGCATCTAAAGGGGCACTCTGATTCCTCTCAATATAGGCAAGAGTTTAACTCTTATTTAGGTTTCTTAAATTGGGCAAAGGAGTTAAGTGAACAAGAACAAGAAGTATTTGAGCGGTACGAGAATTGGCTAGTAGAAGTTGAAAAGACCAGCATGTCGAAAAGCTATAAAATGGTTTTGCTGCTGGCTATGCTCAATCGAGGTAGCACTAAATGGTTTAAACCAATTACTTCAAAAGAAGTAGCACCATTTTTCCATCATTACTTGACTGAAACAGAATATAGAAAAAGGATCGACTTCTCGGATAAGTCATCGAAAAAAATATGGGAATACGATGAAAAAGCTGTCAGTAAGCTCATTGAAACGATGCCAATGACAATGTGGAATCGTGGAGCAGTTGGATTAACCAGTTTTTCAGAGGGAGAATTCAGTATAAACTTTGATGTTTTAGAAGAAGACCAAGAAATTCTTTATCACTGGACAAGAGAAATTACTGAATACCGTTTGCATGTACATTTTGAAAGAAGAGCAATGAATAGCACTCATTAATTAGTAGTGCTGTTTTATATTGACCAAGTTAATACCAAAAATTCCTTATTAAATTTATCCATTTATAGTATGATTTTACATATAAGTAATTATGAAAAAGATTAAGGTGATAGCGTGGATCTAGGAGAGAAGGAATTAATCGTAAACTCCGAAGCTGGTAATCTATTAACGGAGTTAGTAGAATCCATACAGGAATGTGAACGGTTTTATTTTAGTGTTGCATTTATTAATTTCAGTGGACTGCAGCTTTTGTTGGATCCTATTAAAGAAGCAGAGAAGAAGGGTACAAAAGGAAAGATTATTACGTCAACCTATCTTAATTTTACGGATGCCAAAGCATTAGAAAAATTAAAAGAGTTTTCTAATGTTGAATTAAAAGTTTTTGTGACTGATAAGGAAATTGGTTTTCATACAAAAGCATACATTTTTGACTATAAAGATCATTTTAAGGTTATAATCGGGTCCTCCAATATTACGCAGAGCGCTTTAAAAAGCAATATTGAGTGGAATGTCAAAATAATATCTAAAGAGGAAGCCCATTTTATCAAGGATGTCATAAAAGAGTACAATAATCTATGGGAGATGAGTGTCGAAGCTGATCATGATTTTATTAAACGCTATGAAGAATTTCTTGAGCGATTTAAGAAATCAAATCATGCTCAAAATATTATATATGAAGACAGAAAATATGTTGTTCCAAACCGGATGCAGAGACGAGCAACTGAGAATCTGGAACGGTTACGAAGTTATGGAGAAAATAAAGCACTAGTCATTGCAGCAACAGGTACTGGGAAAACCTATATGTCTGCATTTGATGTGAAAAGTTTCAATCCTCGTAAACTTTTATTTGTTGTGCATCGAGAAGAAATTTTGAAAAAAGCCAAGGAGACTTTTGAGTTACTTCTACCTAATGAAGGCTATTCATTTGGTCTATTAACAGGCAACCATAAACAAAAACATGTAGACTATGTTTTTACGACTATCCAAACGATTTCTAAGTATTTTCATGAGTTCGAGAAAGATGAATTTGATTATATGATAATTGATGAAGCACATCATGCTGCTAGTCCAACTTATCAAACCATTTTAAATTATTTTGAGCCGAAGTTTACTTTAGGTATGACGGCCACACCTGAACGAAGCGATAGCCGGAATATCTTTGATATTTTTGATAATAATGTAGCTTTAGAAGTCAGGTTACATGACGCTCTTGAGGATGAACTGGTCATCCCATTTCATTATTTTGGGATCACCGATATTGAGAGTGTTGATTTGAGTGATGTTGATATCGATGATATTGCTGAAATCACAAAAAGGTTGAAAGTGAATGAACGAGTCGATTTTATTGTGGAGAAGATGGACTTCTATGGTCATGATGGTGATAAGAGAAAAGGTCTTGGGTTTTGTGCAAGTATCGACCATGCTCAATATATGGCTAGTGAATTTAACCAACGAGGTTATAAAAGTGTTATTTTACATGGCGGCGATTCTTCTGAAAAGCGGCAGCTCTATATAAACAAATTAGAAGATGACCATGATGAATTAGAATTTATTTTCAGCGTGGATATTTTTAATGAAGGTGTGGACATTCCATCTGTTAATACAGTGTTAATGTTAAGGCCTACTAACTCGCCAATTGTGTTTATTCAGCAACTTGGTAGAGGACTAAGGAAGTTTCGAAATAAAATTTTTTTGACTGTGCTAGATTTTATCGGAAATCACAACAAGACTTTTCTTATAGCTTTAGCTCTGAATGGGAGTCGATATTATGATAAAGAGAGCTTGAAGGTTGCGATCACCACTGGTTTTGCTAATATACCTGGTGCTACACATATTCAGATGGATAAAATATCTCAAGAGAGAATTTTAGAGCAAATTGATCGGGAAAACTTTAATTCAATGAGGTATTTAAAAGAAGAGTACAATGAATTTAAAAAGCTTAATTCAGGGCGAATTCCATATTTATTAGTGGATTTTTTGAAATATGACGGTGCTCCGGACGCGGTTAAGTTTATAGATAAAGAGAAAACATATTTGCAGTTTGTTGCAAAAGTAGAAAAAGATGATTCCCTTAAAAAGCTTCTTCTTAACGATGCATTCGAAGGAGCATTAAAAGAGTTATCTTGTAAGCTGCCACTTAAACGAATTCATGAGTTTGTTATCATTCGATATTTGTTAGACCATGACTCGATCGATGTAGAGATTGCGAAGCAACAGATTTTGAAATTGGTTAAGAATGTTGATCCTGATACCATACTCCATGCATTTGAATGTCTTAATCAGAACTATTATGATTCTGGCCAATTGAAGACTAAACCGAAGTTGTTCAATTTTAGCGATGGGAAACTAGTGAAGACAAAAACATTCTCAGTGTTATTGGAGCATGCAGACTATCGTAAATATATTGTTGATGTGATCTCATACGGTATTTTCAGGTATGAAAAGGAATTCAGAAGCGATTACTATGGAATGCCGCATTTCAAACTGTATGAACAATATCAAATGATCGATGCTGCATTACTTTCTAACTATCGCAAAATCCACAGCTCATTTCGAGGATCTGGTCTCTTGGTAAATGGCAACGAATTCTTTTTGTTTGTGGATTTACATAAAGAAGCAGATGTTAAAGAGAGCATTAATTATCAAGACAAATTCATTAGTAGAAGTGAATTCCAATGGCAATCTGTCAATAGCACAACTCAACAATCTGAAAGAGGTAAGAATATTATTTATAACAAACAACGAGGGGTTAACCTTCACTTGTTTATAAGAAAGTATAGAGAAATCGACGGTAAGACAGAGCCTTATATTTATATTGGCAAGGGAAATTCTGTTCAGTTTGAAGGGGACAAGCCAATTACAGTAAGAATGGAATTAGAGAATGAAGTTCCTTCATCTTTATATACAGAGTTCACTAAAAAAGTATAGTCTTCTCAATTTGAGAAGACTATTTTTTCGTGGATTAATTGTTCTACAGCTGGAATGTCAGCTGGAGCCCATTTGAGAGAGGCTAAGTTCTCTCTTTTTAGCCAGATTAGCTTAGAGTGCTCACTTGGAATTGGTGTTCCAGAAATTATTTTACATTTGATTGATAGCAAGTTGATGATAAATGTATCGTATTCATGGGTTGTATCGTTAAAGATATCATCACTAGTTTCAATCATGCATTTCAATTCTTCGTCTATCTCTCTTTGAAGGGCCGAATATAAATCCTCACCCGTTTCAACTTTTCCACCTGGGAATTCCCACATGTTTGGAATTGCCATTTCGGGTGATCTTAGCGCGCATAAAATTTCGTTTTTGTCGTTTTCGATTATTGCTGCAACTACTTTAACTAGCTTTTTCATTTGAGCCTCCAAGAAAATTATACTAATGTGCTAATAATAACATCTAGAAGGATGTTTTTCTAATTACTAATACGATAGGGTCAAGCCGAAGGTTAAATGTTACCTGCATCCATACTCTCCATATACTCATGGCGTATCTGCGAGAGGCTTTTCCCAGATTCTTTATGAATCGCAAATACATACGTTTGGATACTAGACCATCCATATAATCCTTTTAACCACTTTTGCATGGATTGTTCTGTGTCATTCACAAGGATATTACCGTTTGCTAAAAGAACCCCTTCATCAGGAAAGTCTTTGGCTTTTATTACTTCTCCAGCTTTTACAACGCCCCATTCCAGCATTGAGTCTATCTTAGGTAAGGCTCGCCTTGAGATATTTTTAATTTTAGATTGGATAACGGAGATGACTTTTCTAAGAAATTCACAAAATAATCATCGTATTCGTTCAGTGGCAGTACTTTTTCAACATTTAAATATACTTCCTCGGCAATTATATATGGTGTTAGTTTAATGCAACTCATATCTACATTATTACTGTTTAACCAGGCAACAGCTGAAAGAGTTTGTTCGTCAAAGTCTGAAGCTACCAGGATTATCCGTTGTTTTTGATTAAAACTGTTTATGGCATTGTGTTCTTGAAGGAACGCTGATAATTTTCTGCTGCCTAATTCGAAGCTAGTTAGAGATTCGATATCGAAATCACGACGGTGTTTATCAATATAGGGAGCGTAGATTTTTGTTACCAAGTCTTCTGGATCTTTAATAGTTGCATAGCTTGCAGCGTATCGTATAGCCTGGAATTCAAAAGATTCTTTTCGGTTTTCTATATCTTTGCGATCTCTCTTGATTTCAATCAGAACGATGTCTCCGTTGTTATCAAATGCTATCAAATCACTGCGTCCATAATGTACATTTCGTACCTGTTGACCCACAATGAGCATTGATTTTTCCTCATCAGCAATCATTTCAATATTGTTCCTTAACAATTCCTCTATATCACTTTCTTGCATCCCTAAATCTGAGAATGTCACTGGCTCAATACTCTCCGCTTTATATTTCGAGATTTTATACATTAGCAACCTTCGCTTTAAATATTAACTCTATTATATTTAGTCTACCACTTATTGAGATTTAATTAGTATTCATTGACTTATGATAATTATTCACAGACTTTTATTTCCATACTATCTTTAGTAGTATTAAATTAATAGTTATTAATAAACAAAGAAGGTGCTTCTATGCTTGATCTCAATCATTTTCGATCTGTTTTAACCATGGATAATACAGAATTCCGATGCAGAAAGGCATTAGATGAAATTTCTCCGGTTATTAAACCATTGTTTGAACGTTTTGTAGAAAAGTTAGATATTCAATTAAATGAAGATGTTTATATACGTAGATACGATACTACATTGTCCACAACTTATCACGATGCCAGAAATCCCACTTATGCTGAGAAGAAAAAAGTATCAGATATTGGCCGCAAATACTTTGTCGGGTTGTATACCAAAGTGAACGATAAGGAATATAACTTAATCACTTTGGAACTTAAGGGATTCAGCCAAGTACTCCTTATCCACCATGAGATTAACTTTATTCCGTTTTGGGTCTGGTATAAAAATGAGAAGATAGATAGTGTACTAAACTCGATTCCCTTGGAATTCGATATTTTGACTGGTTGGAAAGAAAAAGAGAAGATCCCCAGAGAGGACTTTGTAAAGTATATTAAAGATTGTATTAAACCAAGAAGACGACCGTGGTTTCAAATTGGAATGAGTCTCCCTTTAGAAGGGAACCTAGAGGAACAGTTCTTAATTGATAACTTACTGAAAACGTGGGATCAGTTGGAGCAATATAGAACTTATTTTCATCAAGAAATTGATATTTCGCATAAAACTTATAATGCATTAACGGCACTGGCTTCAACTAGAAATATAAAGGAAACTGAACTGCTAGGGAGTACATATTCAGTTGATATCTCTTCTGTGGAAGGATACAAAACAAATGCTAAGCGACAATCGTTTCATATCTATGAAAGCGATCAGATGGTTACAAAGGGTTTTCTATATTATTTTGAGTTTCATGAGAAGTTCTCTCCTTTTCAAACCATCATGGTACAGATAGAAGGGCATAATCATATATTTACAAATGCTCGTGAAATTTTAGGTAACGGTATTAAGGAATGGCGGATTTCAAAATCATTTACCACACAAAGCTTGGATAACCATCAGGTAATGGCAGAGGCAATGAAATTATTGAACGAACATGGAATTGAAGCAGGAAGCAATGTTTATAAAGTTGGTAGTTTTAATAATGAGACTCAAACTTTTGTTGAAGGTAATGAACAAGTTAAGAAAAACTTCATAGACGCTGCTTTATTATTTGCGCATGCAAGCCAAAAACTTGAATTGCCTACTGATGAACAGGACGAAGAAGTGGATTTAGTGGATGCACCTACTGAGAATACTGATTTACTTGAACCGAATTTTCAGTTTGAGGAAATCTATCAGACTATAACAAATAGTAGTTTCACTTTTTCAAAAGAAATTATCCGGGACCTGCATCTAAATTTAACTGCCCTTGATGATAAGCATTTTGTTCTTTTAAGCGGCATTTCAGGAACCGGAAAAACACAATTATGCCGATTGTATACTAATGCTGTCTATGGTCTAGAGTATGAGGATGAAAATCCGTACTTCACGATTATTCCGGTAAGACCTGATTGGACTGATGCCAGTGCTCTATTTGGATACTATAGTTCATTTGAGAAGCGCTATGTAAGAACAGAGTTTCTTAGTGTGATCCTAAATGCTTTGAAGGAACGGGAGAAACCTCATTTTATTTTACTTGATGAAATGAATCTTGCTCGAGTTGAATACTATTTAAGTGATTATCTTAGCGCGGTTGAATCAAGAAAAGAAATACCATTGCATCAAGATGACCATATAGATGAAATCCCTAAAAAGCTATTAATTCCGCCAAATGTCTATCTACTAGGCACGATTAATGTCGATGAAACCACTCATTCAATTTCTGATAAAGTACTTGATCGTGCATTTGTCATGACTTTGTCTGATGTTGACTTTAATTCATACTGGGATCGTGCAGACAAGGATATCAAGGAAATACTTGGCAGAGAGTTTGCCATGCTAAAGGAATTGCATCAGATGTTATTAACGTACGAACTTCATTTTGGTTACCGGACGATGGGGGAAATGTTGCGCAAGCTGTTTGTTAATAATCAGTTGCCTGAGGAACATCAAATGGAGTCTTTAAAAGCTTTGGATCGGGTTATTTCTGAAAAGGTGTTAACGAAGGTTCGTGGTGATGAAAGGATTGCTGAAATGTTAAGAAAGATGGAAGTTTGGCTTAAGGAAAACCTTGAGGCTGATTCCATCTCGCTAAAACATGTCAAAAGGATGCAAGAGGAGTTGGAGTATTATGGAGCCACTCAATTCTGGAGATAACTACCTTGAAATATTGGATGTTAACCAAGGATGGATCCATATTACCGATGTGTATTTAACAGAAGCCGCTGAGTATAAACTCCGTTATAGAGGAGATAGCATCGATGTCACTATCCAAGATGTACCTTTGCCATTTTACAGACAAGAGCATGTTCTCAATGCAACTATGTTTACTCCGTTTCAAAGTGGTAGCTTAAGAATCTCAATTAATGGACAGGAGTTTGAGTCTTATGTTTATCCTGATCAACGTAAGCTAACTGAAGAGCAATATACTTTAATGATTGAAGACATATTGGCGGAGGCCAATATTTGTTTTCAGTTATCTGGTTTGGAAATACAGGTTAACACTTACGGGAAGAGTCGAGAGCTATCTTGGACGCAATGGAGTTATATTGAGCGAAATTTTCAGCAGCTTCGACAAATATTTTCGAAGATAGAAAGCAAGCCAATCAGAAAATTAAAGAAACAGACTACCATCATAAAAAGAGAAAAAGTTCAGAGAGCTGAACAGACGACTTTATCTTGGTTGGACAGAAAAGGGCACGGTCGAGATATTCCCACGCATGTTGAAACGTCTAAAACATACGAAACGATAAACCTTTATGAGAATCAGGTTTTAAAGCAGCAAGTAATAGATTTATTCAGGCTGCTAAGGAACTATGAAGAGGCAGAAATTGAATCTGTATCAATGAAAGCCAAAAGATATATATCGATTCTTCGATACTGGATGAATAGCCCGTTTTTAACAGGAATTGTCGAGAATAAAGGTCCATACAACATAACACAAACATTTAGGAAGCATCCTGTTTATCGATTATGGTATGAATGGTTTGGTAAGCTCTACAAGCATAGAAGGGAAGGAATTGGATTTTCTTACCCAATCGCTTTGAAGGACACCTTTTTCTTGTATGAAATGTGGTGTTACATGTATGTGGTTAAAATATTAAGAGAGTCCAATTTAATTAAAGACACCAGCAATCTTTTTAAGACAACAAAAGATGGATTGTTCTTGAACTTAGCTGAAAACAAACAGAGTTCTTTACAATTGCTAAACGGCATGACTCTATACTTTCAGCGATCCTATCAATATAACTCTAAGACCTTCCATACATATACGCAGAGAATGATTCCGGATATTGTATTAGAAGGAAATGACGGCATTATTGTGTTTGATCCGAAGTACAGGATACCTGGAAACATTGGAACCGCACTAGGGGAAATGCACAAATATCGAGATGGAATCATACATCGGGAATCTGGCGAAAAGGCAGTAAAGGAAGTTTACATTTTAACTCCTACATCAGATGATCAAGTGGATTCGCTGAGGTATTTTGATGTGGAGTTTCGAGAGAATTTTGGAATGGGTGCTATACAGATAGTGCCAGGTAGTCTTAATAGTGAATTAAAACAAATAGTATTAACAAGCATGGACTACCTTACGAGTTAGGAAGGAAGGATTTTATATGTCTTTTTCGATAGAAAGCATTGCACAATTGGATCACTCAAAGGAGTTTGCACAGCTCCACCAAAAGTTTCATCAGTTTAATCCATTAAAAGTTTTACGTGTCGATCAATTTGAAATTAGGCACTCAAATGTTCTTGCTTGGTTATTAGACCCGAGCGAGAATCATCAGTTAGGAAACTTTTTTATTAAGAAAGTAGTCTCTCGTTTGGTGACTAGGCAGGAAAATGAAGATAAATTAGCTGAAATCGACTTTCTGACATATATGCATGCTTCTTTCTCAGATATTGAAGTTTATCGCGAGGTAAAGACACATGCCAATCGATATATTGATATTGTTGTTGTAGTTCCCTCTCAAAAGATGGTTCTGGTTATTGAAAATAAATTTCATGCTTCAGAATCTATGGGACAGCTTAATGATTATTTAGAATATGCAAAAAGGGTTTATAAGGATTTTAAGGTTATTCCGATTTTCCTAACCCTTAGGAGCGATGCACCGACTCACCCTGAATACTGGGTGCTCGACTATAATGACCTAATGGATATCATTCTTTTACATATTGAGTTAAATCGTGAAATTATGTCAGAAAGTATTTTCGATTTCTTAATGCATTATACTGCAATACTGAAAGAAGAACTTGTACAAGATGAGGAAGCGATTCAACTTGCCCAAGATGTATATCAAACAAATAAGGCTGCTGTGGATTTTCTATATCTAAGTCAACATGATGAGTTCCGTAAACAACCAAGATATCGTGATATTTATAATTGGATTGACGGGTTGTTAATAGTACAACAAAATGCCTTAAAGAGAATCTATGCTAAAAAAAAGCAAACGATAGACTACATCTTTAAAATTGGAAGTAGTGTCCTTCATGAAGCATTTTTATCATTTGTTCAGCTCGAGGACCTCCCTATAGAAGTTTATAAAGCACATGCTCAGGTTCCAAATTTTATTTTGCCTGAATGGCTAGATTATACCGAGACCATAGGAGAACCGGAACAGGGTTACTGGAGAGGGCATGGGTTGATCATATGGTTCGAAAGGACATGGAATGAAAGATTGAAAATTTCCATCGAGGTAGGACCTGTCCCGTATGAGAACCGTTTAAAGTTGCTTCATGCACTGGAATTTCAAGGTATTTCTATTCGTCCTACAGCCAAATTAGAGGGCAAAAAATACACAAAAATATATACTGAGACTTTGAGTATAATTGATTGGGCAAACAAGCAAGAAGTTGTTACTGGCATGGAAACTTTATATCATGATGAGGATCTTAAGGGTACTCTTAGGAAAATTGCCAAAGCCGTTGAGAAGATTGAAAACAAGCTGGAACAAGAGGTACTAGAAGAGCGGAAGATTAGCGAGAGAACATCTGAACAATTCCCTCCAAATCCTTTCGCGAAATTTGCTGAAATTCAGGGAATTGATCCGTCACTTTATCGAATCAGCAACAAGAATGCCTCTTTTTTGATGAGTGAGTTCCGAGAATTAGAGAAAAAATTTGGGGTTACTCGAGAAAAATGGTGGTGGCATGACAGTACTTTCACTTACTGGTTTGAGCGATTAAGAGATGATCGATTAAAATTGACTTTGGAATTAGGGCCATTGCAAGCTGATCAAAGAATTAAGTTGATTAACCAGTTGGAAGAAATGGGAATTGCTTTTGCTGCTCAATCAAAATTGCCAACATCTAGATATACTCGATTGTTTTCAAAACCTGTGTTTATAGAGGATTGGAACGATGAGGAAGAGTTGTATCGAGAGATGGTAAGATTGTTTGGAGAAGATAAAAACCAGGAACTCTTAGAAATAATTAAATCTATGTAAAAACCTTTATTAGCAGCAATGTACAAAAGCGCAGGGAAATACTCTGCGCTTCTTGTGTTCTCTACCAATCGTCATTAGAGTGATTACGGCCACTGAAATGTA
>NZ_JXIQ01000191.1 GCF_000934845.1 Mesobacillus subterraneus | reverse complement strand
GTGCTAGTCCCGCCAGCCACAGGACGTGGCGTTATAGGCGGGCAGCGCTTGTCGGGGCTGAACAGGCGCTTCCGCTTTTCTAATAAAAAAACATATTCTCTTATTATACCCAAAAAATAGTGATTCGAGGAGGGGGGAATGGAGATGAAACGAAATTCCGGGACTTATCGTCTAACTTTTGTAGCGGAAATGGTTTTTCGTTTCCTATTGGCAGCGATTCCGCTAAAATAGAAGGCAGACAAGCTACGACAATCTGGGGGCATAGAGATGGAGAATCGAATCGAAGTATTTCGCGGACTGTTACACTACCGCTACTATACGTATAAACTAAGAGATGCAGAACGGTTTCCGGGTGTCTGGAAAAAAACGATTGTATGGATATTGCTGAGCGGGCTGATCTTCGGGTTTAGCGCTTATTACGGGGTCGACTCCGAGTATCTTTCCAGAAAGCTTGCCGCGATTCCGCGGGCAGAATATGAAATGACGAAATCATTATTCCTGGTAGGGCAAATTCTTCAGGGACTGTTTTTCGGTGCGACGATGCTGTTTTTGCCTGCGTTGTTTTTCTGGGCGCTGACCGATTTGGAGTACAAGCGGCTGCTGGCGATCCAGCTGTTCACGATGCCAATCCTGCTTTTGGAAAAGCTGTTGCTCGTGCCGCTGGCGATCTATCTAGGGCTGACAAAGATCAGCTCCCCGTTCTCATTAGGGATCATCGCACAATACATAACCGGAAATGACTGGCTTATTTATTTTTTCGCCAATCTATCGATCTTTAAAATCTGGACTATTTTTCTAGAATACAAGTATGTAACGGCAATGACCGACAAAAATCCGAAGCTGATCCTGCTGATGGTGACTGCGATTCAGCTTGTCATCTGGATTTTTGTGGCGCTTCTTTCATTCATTCGAATGGAAAATATCCTTTAAAGGGGGAATACGGATGAAAAAGCAGACAGCCATCCTGGTGACCGCCGGAATGCTAGTTGGAGCGGGCAATCTCTATCTTGCCCTCCAGGAGGACAGCAAAGCGATGCGCTCCTCCTATATCGAGAACTGGGCGGAAATCGGCAAGCAGACGTTGACGGAAACGCTCCATGCCGAAGGGGTCGTCACACCCGAGACGGAGCATCACGTCTATTATGATCCTAAATCAACCGAGTTCAAGGGCTTCCTCGTAAAAGAAGGCGACGAGGTACAGGCAGGAACGCCGCTTTTTGACTATTCTTCCGCTGCGATCGACGACGAGCTGGCGAGGCTCGAGGCGGAGGCGGACAAGCTCGAAACAGAGGCGAGATTGCTGGAGGAGCAAATTCAACAGCTTGCCTATCTGCAATCCGTATCGGATGCGACGACGGACGATTCGCTACCGGTTGCCGGTGACGGAATCACAGCCGATCCGACAAATGATTTGCTCGCCGTCTCGATCGAGAAGGAAATGTATGACAAGCAATTGGAAAAAAGCCGCGTCGAAGCAGAAATCGACCAGTACAAGGAGCAGATCGCTGCCTATGATAGCAGCGGCAAGCTTGAAGCAAGCAGCGAGGTTGCCGGCTCAGTAAAAGAAATTCACTATGACTTGAATAATCCAATCATGACGATTATATCTGCGACGCCAAAGGTTGAAGGAATGTTTTCCGAAAGCGATTTGAATAAGGTAGAGGAAGGGATGGACGCATATGTGAAAGCGGATTTGCTCAAAGGCGCAATCGGCGGCACCGTCACGAAAATTGCCACCCATCCTGAAGCCGACCCTGCAGTAAACAAGGAAAGCCAGTTTCCGTTTGAAATTCAGCTTGAGCTGAAAGACGAAACAATCGTCCACGGCACCCATGTCGATGTGTCCGTCGTCACCAACCAGGTCGTCCATGCCGCAGTCGTTCCGCAGACGGCGATCTCGAAAGGGACGATCTATTTATTGAACGAAAGCGGGAAGATCGAAAAACGCAGCATCACCAAGGGATTAGAAGTCGACGGGATGACCGAAGTGAAGCAGGGAGCCAAGCCGGGGGAACGGTTTGTCCGCGAACCGGAAAACGTTCAGCAAGCGGACAGCCCGTTTTTCAGCAAGCTGAAGCTCAGTTCCTTGCGCAAAAACACATTCCAGGAAGCAGGAAATCGCCAGTTGTTCAAGCAAATCCTCGTCGGATTTTTCAAATAAGGCTAGCGAAAATTTCCTGTAGGGGTTTTGCCGGGTTGGGACGGTGGTAGATGTAAGACAGATTGGCCGTTTCAGTAGGCGAACGGAGTCACCGGCTGCGTCCGGTTTGCATAAAGTAAATCAAAAGCTAGCGAAGCAAGCGGCGAGGGACTCGTCCGAGCGGACAAGGCGAAAGACAACAATGACTTTAGATGGAAATCTATTTACAATTTTCCGCTAGAATGATAAGGTCATTGTAGAGGCAATGGAGGACTTAATGATGGATACTCAGGATAAACCGGCAGAATGGAATCAGGAGCTCTTTTTCGATGTGATGAAAAGGGCGTTTGAAAAAGGGACGAATAGCAAGGAAATAACGATTCAAAAGTTAATCGAGGATTTGATTTTTGATTTAAAGGCCATACATGAATAACTCACAGTAAGAAAAGGGTGACTCGGAATGCGGAGTCACCCTTTTGCTGTTCAGGTAGATTGCTAGTTGGCGATGAAATAGTCAATCAAGTAGGCCGCCCAAAGCTTATGGCCGGCTTCGTTTGGAAAGCTTGGATCTCCGTCGGCGAGAAGCTGCAGCCGCTCTGCTTCCGTTTCCGGCCATGCCTGCCAGTGGTCCAAATAATCCAGCCCGTTCGTGTCCGCATACGCTTTAAGTGCCTCGACCTGTCTCGGGTAAAACCGGGCATTCGATAGCGGATTCGCCGGCTGGAGCAGGACGACTGCATCGGGCTTCGCTGCGAGGATGGCGGCAATGATCAGCGAATAATGCTCCGCTGCTTGGTCGTTGGTGACTTCGCCGTTATTCATCAAGATGAACGGCTCGAGCAACACGAGGTCCGCTTGTTCGGCAGCTAATTCGGCTTGCTTGTTAGCCTGGATGAATTCCATCGAGGTCATATCATAGCTTTTGACGCTAACGTCGACGGCCTCGCCATACGTTTGTTTTAGTTCCGTTGCCAATTGGCCGGCCCAGCCGGTGTCGTTCTCCCCTAACGCTTTTGAGCCAGCGAGGAGGATTTTGAAGCTGCGTTCTTCGGCAACTGCGCGTTGGAAAAGCGTTTGCGCCGCTTCCGGCCAATTGCTCGAATAGGCAGTCAGATCCTGCTCGTTATCAGGCAGCTGTTCTGTCGTTCCCCGAGTCGTCGCCGCACTCGTCGGATCGCTTTTTACTAGCACCTTCTCCTTCCATTGTTGATTTCCAAGCCACAAAACTGCCGCACATGCGATCGCAAGAATAAGAATGCTCCATTGTTTCATTTTGGTGCTTCTTCCCCCTTCAAAGGTAATGTGTAATATATCCCAATTTAAAAAATCCCCCAAAAAATACAGATTAAAAAATGCAAAGATGATAGAATGAGGAAAGATTACAATTTCATTAAGATTATGACAAGAATCGCCAGAGAACACAAGGGCTTATGCTATAATAGCAGAGGATTTTCACTTTTTTGACATGTTCAGGAGGGCAAAATGGAAGAGACGATTAGTTTGAAAGAGTTATTGGAAACGCTGAGGAAACGAATCCTCCTCATTCTGGCAATTACTTTCACTGCAGTAACGGTAAGCGGGATTGTCAGTTTTTTCTTTTTAACCCCGATTTATCAAGCATCAACGCAAATTCTCATTAATAAATCAAACATGGACCAGGGGAATTACAGCTACAATCCTCAGGAGCTTCAGGCAAGCCTCCAGCTGATTAACACATACAATGTCATCATCAAAAGCCCGGCCATTCTGGATCTCGTTATTGACGAAATGAACTTGGACATGACGTCTGCGCAGTTAAGCGACAAGATCACCGTCGGCAGCGAAAATGACTCGCAGGTGATGAATGTTTCGGTCCAAGATGAAGATGCGAATCAGGCCGCAGCGATTGCCAATACGATTGCGAAAGTTTTCAAAACCGAAAACATCATGAAGGCCGATAATATTAATATTTTGGCAAAAGCAGAAGTAGCCGAGGGCCAGGCTCCGATCAAGCCACAGCCGACGCTCAATATTGCGATCGCGATGGTGGTCGGCCTGATGGTTGGTGTCGGACTAGCCTTCCTGCTGGAATACTTGGATAATACGGTAAAAAATGAACAAGATGTCGAAAAGAATCTCGGACTGCCGATCCTTGGGGTCATCTCCGTCATTGAGGAGTCCAAGCTCGAAGATATAAGGAAACGGCGTACCGACCGAAAAACAAGAACAAGAGGTGAGTTTTTTGGCTCTTAACAATAAGATGAAAAAGGCAATGGCTAGCACGAAGCGAATGCTCGTCACCTTTTTGGATCCGAAGTCGCCGATTTCGGAGCAGTATCGGACGATCCGAACGAATATCGAATTTTCGTCGATCGATGAGGACATGCAGGCGATCATGGTGACATCTTCTGGTCCTTCCGAGGGGAAATCGACGACAGCAGCGAACCTGGCAGTCGTGTTCGCACAGCAGGAAAAGCAAGTGCTGCTCGTGGACGCCGACTTAAGAAAACCAACCGTTCATTATACATTCAATCTCACGAATACGTTTGGGCTGACATCGGTATTGTCGAAGCAAATGCAATTGGTCGAGGCAGTCGATGAGTCGGAAATTGACAATCTCGGAATCTTGACAAGCGGGCCGATTCCGCCAAATCCAGCCGAGCTGCTCGGCTCAAAAGCGATGAACCAATTCCTCCTAGAGGCGAGAGAGCATTTCGACGTGATTCTTTTTGACACACCGCCTGTGCTTGCGGTAACGGATGCACAGGTGCTGGCCAATAAATGCGATGGCTCGATTCTTGTTGTCTACAGCGGAAGGACAGAGATGGACGGAGCCGCAAAGGCGAAAGAGCTTTTGGAAAATGCGAAAAGCAAATTGCTCGGCGTCGTCTTAAACCACAAGAAGCTGCAAAGCTCTGACTATTATTACTATTATGGCAACAAATAACAGGAATTCGACAAAAACCGGCAAAATCTCCCCGTTTCTCATTCGGATAATAAATGGTACTATTAGAAAAGTACTACAAATGTGACAAAAATATGGAAATGAGGTGGCGCGATGGTTGATTTGCATTGTCATATACTAGCAGGAATCGACGATGGGGCACAAACGATGGCAGACAGCGTCGAAATGGCCCGCGCTGCGGTGGATGAAGGAATCGACACAATTATTGCGACACCCCACCATAAAAATGGCCGCTATGAAAATAGCAAACAAGCAATCATCGAAAAGACGGATGAACTGAATGAAGTTTTAAAAGCCGAGGGAATACCTCTCCATATCCTCCCCGGCCAGGAACCGGCGATCCACGGGGAGCTGGTAACTGGTATGACGCTTGGAGAAGTCAGTACGCTGAATTTTAGCCGCTATCTTTTCATTGAGCTGCCGGCCGGCCATGTGCCGAGGTACACCGATCAGCTTCTCTATGATGTCCAGGTCAACGGAAAGATCCCGGTCATCGTCCATCCGGAACGGAACCAGGAAATCATCGAGCGTCCCGACATCCTTTATCAGCTGATTAAGAACGGGGCGCTCTCGCAATTAACGGCGGCGAGTGTGTGCGGACGATTCGGAAAAAGGGTGAAAACCTTCTCCGAGCAGTTGATCGAAGCAAACCTGGCTCATTTTATTGCCTCTGATGCCCATAACACAAACAAACGCGCCTTTTATATGACGGAAGCCTATCACGATATCGATACCTGCTACGGTGTTGATATGGTCTATTTTTTCAGAGAAAATGCCGAGCTGCTCGTAAGGGACAAAAACGTTTACAAAGAAGTACCGCAGCGCATCAAAAAGAAAAAATTCCTTGGACTCTTCTAATGACAACATGACTTTAGCCTATTACTTTGTCAGCAAGAGATGACCGGCGATGCCTCCTGTCCGTTACCCACGGAGGCACTCGATCATGCTGTGGGATGCTTCTATAAGCAGGCCTTAGACACGGGAGTTGTCGATAGCATGATGTGAGGACGGGTTAGATGCCCAATTTATTTTCTTTTTTCTTAAGCTAACTATCTAATGAAAACCCATGTCATGTCACATGTGTTTTCATTAGGTAGTTATTTTATTAGCCGAAAATTATTAGCCGAAAATAATTTGGCTCAGTTTACTTTACTAGGGGGATTTCGATGAGCTACCACAAACGCTTGCTGTTACTTGCCGGACTTGATTCACTGATCGTGTTTGCCGCAGTCTATTTTAGTTATAACCCACTGCATCCATCACTTGAAACGGTACGATACGAAAATATTGTTAGTAGTGCGCTCGTGCTGTTGATTTGCCATCATGTATTCGCGTCGATGTTCTTGTTGTATAACAAAGCGTGGGAATACGCCAGTGTCGGCGAGCTGGTTGGCATCACCAAATCGGTGACGCTCTCGGTGTTGATGCTGACCTTATTCCAATACATCATGAGCTACGAAGTATACGGGCGCGTGCTCTTCAGCACCTGGACATTGCTCGTTTTGCTGATCGGCGGCAGCCGTTTCTGGTGGCGGATTACCCGCGACCGCTTTATAAAAGCGAAGAAAATCATGACGAATGTCCTGATTATCGGTGCTGGACAAGCCGGTACGGTGGTGGCAAGGCAACTGAAGAACAACCGTGATTTAGGGCTGCTGCCGGCAGCGTTCATTGATGACGATCCAAAAAAATACAAACTGCAAATCCTCGGCATCCCGGTAGCAGGTACGAGCAAGGATATTGCCGCAGTGATGGAGAAATATGCAATTGATAAAATTGTGATTGCGATTCCGTCGCTGCAAAAGCAAGAACTGGCGACGATCGTCGCAGAGTGTTCCAAGACGAAGATCAAGCCGCAAATTATGCCGAAGCTCGAAGACATCATGATGGGCAAAGTAGCAGTCAGCAGCTTTCGCGATGTCGAAGTCGAGGATTTATTAGGCCGCGATCCGATCAAGCTCGATATCGAGGGGATATCGGAGTATGTCTCTGCTAAAACGGTTCTTGTAACAGGAGCCGGTGGGTCAATTGGCTCGGAGATTTGCCGGCAGATTTGCAAGTTCCAGCCGGAAAAATTGGTGCTCGTTGGCCACGGAGAGAACAGCATTTATACGATTGATATGGAATTAAGAAACCAGTACGGGAAACAGATAGAGATTGTGCCTGTTATTGGTGATGTACAGGACCGGGAGCGGATGTTTGAGGTGATGGAAGAACATGCTCCGGCTGTTGTTTATCATGCGGCTGCTCACAAGCATGTTCCTTTGATGGAAGACAACCCGCGTGAGGCTGTGAAGAATAATGTGTTTGGAACGAAGAATGTCGCCGAAGCAGCAGACACATTTGGCGTTGGGACTTTCGTGCTTGTATCAACTGATAAGGCTGTGAACCCTACGAATGTAATGGGCTCGACGAAACGGATTGCCGAGATGATTATCCAGAAGCTGGATCAGGCTAGTGAAACAAAGTTTGTCGCCGTACGATTTGGCAATGTACTCGGAAGCAGAGGCAGTGTCATCCCGCTGTTTAAAAAGCAAATCCAAGCCGGCGGACCGCTGACGGTGACGCATCCAGATATGACAAGATATTTTATGACGATTCCAGAGGCCTCCAGGCTTGTGATTCAAGCTGGATCATTGGCCCGCGGGGGAGAAATCTTTGTGCTTGATATGGGCGAGCCAGTGAAAATCGTTGATCTTGCTAGAAATCTTATCACTCTTTCGGGTTATTCTACTGATGAGATTTCTATCCGTTTTTCGGGGCTGCGTCCTGGGGAGAAGATGTTTGAGGAGCTGCTGAATGAGAAGGAGATTCATCCTGAGCCGATTTATCCGAAGATCTTTATTGGTAGGGCTGTTTTGGAGCAGGAGCAAGAAGTAGAGTTCCTGCTGCAACAATTTGAACATTTTAGCGCAACCCAGCTGAAAGAGTACGTGATCAACCTCGCCAACCGCAAGAAAAATCGCGTGTTTTTGGTCGCGAAGTAGGGGGGATGGCGTTTGGTTTTATTTGGGGATTTTGATAAGCAAAACCTTCGGTTTTGAAGCTCGAGCTTCATTAAGAAAGGGGAGTTTTTAGTGAAAAAGGTGCGGAAAGCAATTATCCCGGCAGCAGGCCTAGGTACTAGGTTCTTGCCGGCTACTAAGGCGATGCCAAAGGAAATGTTGCCAATTGTTGATAAGCCGACGATCCAATACATAGTGGAAGAGGCGATTGCTTCTGGGATTGAGGATATTATCATTGTGACAGGAAAAGGGAAGCGGGCGATTGAGGATCATTTTGATATTGCGCATGAACTTGAGCAGAATTTGATGGATAAGGGTAAATTGGATTTGCTGGAGAAGGTGCGGTATTCTACGAATCTTGCTGATATCCATTATATTCGTCAGAAGGAACCAAAGGGTTTGGGGCATGCTGTTTGGGCTGCGCGTAATTTTATTGGTGATGAGCCGTTTGCCGTTTTGCTTGGTGATGATATCGTACAAAGCGAAACACCATGTCTGCGCCAGCTAATGGATCAGTTTGACCAGACTCATTCTTCCATAATCGGAGTGCAACCGGTACCGGATGATGAAACTTATCGATATGGGATTGTGGAGCCTTCGGTTCAGAGCGGGAGAAGGTATCAGGTTGAGAATTTTGTGGAAAAGCCTGCTCCTGGGACGGCACCATCGAATTTAGCGATTATGGGTAGGTATATTCTTACGCCGGAGATTTTTATGTTTTTGGATGAGATGGAAACGGGTGCTGGTGGTGAGATTCAGTTGACTGATGCGATTCAGAAGTTGAATCAGATTCAAAGGGTATTTGCTTATGATTTTGAGGGTAAGCGGTATGATGTTGGGGAGAAGTTTGGGTTTGTGACAACAACGATTGAGTTTGCTTTGCAGAATGAGGAATTAAGAGCGGATTTGCTTGAGTATCTTGTGGAGGTTGTTGGGAGGGAGAAGAAGGGGCAGTGATTGTTGGGTGGTTTAGCCTAGGCCTTGCGGCCTCTTTTTTTTGGGGGATGAGTTGTTCAGTGTTGATTTAGGCCTTTCGGCCTTTTCTTGTAATATCAGAATTTATATGTTGACCCTTTTTTGTTGGGGTTGTGAGGGGGATATGGGTGGGATTTTTTGGCCCAGGCCTTGCGGCCCTTTTTTGGGGGATGAATTGTTTGTTGTTTATTTAGGCCTTTCGGCCTCTTCTTGGAAGATTGGATTGAATGATTAGTGGGAACTGAGTATCGTAGTTAGATTGAACGTTAGAAACCTTGAGGGATAAGGGTTTGAGACGCTTTTAGTGAGAATTATAGATTGATTGAATGGTATATGAAGAAACTCGGTAAAGAGTGCTAGATGAGCAAATATCTATTTTGTATTTGCTTGGTATATTGATAAGATATTACGAGGTGGCTATCTATTATAGATGACTTTTTTAGTAGGTTAGTAGTTGGTTGGAATAAGAAAAAGAAGAAAGAATTCCAATTAAGTCCTAGCAAACTAAAAATGATCTTAAATACTTCAAGTCAAAATTTGAAAAAGCGAGGCTAATTAAATTGATTGATACAGAGTTAAAGAATATACCGTTCTCTCCTCCAGATGTTACTGATGCGGAGATTGAAGAAGTAATAAAGGCAATGAAATCTGGTTGGATTACAACGGGACCTAGAACTAAAGAATTTGAAAAAAGAATAGCTGAATATGTAGGTGTAAATAAAGCAGCTTGTTTAAACTCAGCAACAGCTGCTATGGAGCTTACTCTTCGCATATTAGGAATAGGGCCAGGTGACGAGGTCATTACCTCAGCTTATACCTATACGGCATCTGCTTCAATTATAGAACATGTAGGAGCGAAAATTGTACTAATTGATACAGCTCCGGATTCGTTTGAAATGGATTATTCAAAGCTAGCTAATGCAATTACAGAAAAGACTAAGGCAATCATTCCTGTTGATATAGCAGGGAAGATGTGTAATTACGATACTATATATGAAATAGTAGAAAGTAAGAAAGGTCTGTTTAAGCCTAACAATGAAATTCAGTGGTTATTTAATAGAGTAATAGTTATGACGGATGCTGCTCATGCCTTTGGTGCTGAGAGAAAAGGATTGAAATGTGGGAAAGTTGCTGATTTTACTTGCTTCTCTTTTCATGCTGTAAAGAATCTTACAACTGCTGAAGGTGGAGCGGTTGTTTGGAGAAATGATAATGGTTTAGATGATGTATGGCTATATAAGCAGTTCATGTTGTATAGCCTTCATGGCCAGTCAAAAGATGCACTTGCCAAAACACAAAAAGGTGCATGGGAATATGACATTGTTTATCCAGCATACAAATGCAATATGACTGACATTATGGCCGGTTTTGGATTAATACAACTTAATAGATACCAAGGTTTGTTGGAAAGACGTAGGGAGATTATTGAGATGTATGATCGAGCACTTTTACCATTAGGTATTCAAAGCTTGCAGCATTATTGTGAGGACTTTGCTTCCTCTGGTCATCTTTATTTAGTAAGAATACCTGGTATTAGTGAAGAACAGAGAAATGAAATTATTATTAAAATGGCTGAAGCTGGAGTTGCATGTAACGTTCATTATAAGCCCTTACCAATGTTTACGGCTTATAAGAATTTAGGATTTGATATTCACGATTACCCAAATGCTTATAAGCAATATGTAAATGAAGTCACACTTCCGCTTCATACTCTATTGAGTGATGAGGATGTAAAATATGTGGTTGAGAATTTTAAAAAAGTACTAAGTGGTGTTTAAGGTGGGTTACAAGATGTATAAGAATTTCTTTAAAAGAATATTTGATTTTATCTTAGCTTTAGTAGCCCTGCCATTTTGGTTTATTATTCTATTTATTATAGGGCCAATTATTTACTTTCAAGATAAAGGGTCAATTTTTTATAATGCGCCCCGGCTCGGTAGGGATGGAAAGGTATTTAAAATGTATAAATTCCGTTCCATGAAAATAAACGCTCCTGACTTAAGAAATGACGATGGATCAACTTTTAATGCAGAGGATGATCCTAGATTAACTAAGATAGGAAAGTTTATCCGTAAAACGAGTCTTGATGAAACTCCACAGCTGTTAAACATTATTAAGGGTGATATGAGTATTATTGGTCCTAGACCTGACTTACCAGAACATCGTGACTTATATGAGGGTAACGAGGAAAGAAAGCTTGAAATAAGACCGGGTGTTACTGGATATAATCAAGCCTACTTTAGAAACACTGTGCCTTGGAAAGAAAGAATTCAAAATGATATTTACTATATTGATCATCTTTCTTGGTGGCTCGATATCAAAATATTTTTCAAAACAGCTATATCAGTTTTGAAACGTGAAGATATTTTTGTTACTGAAAAGAATACTAATTCAAACAAAAATAAAGGTGTAGGAATGTAGGGGGATTTCTTATGAAAAACATAGAAGATGTAGCGACCATTAATGAATTGAAGTGGGATACAGACTTTTTTGGTGTTGCTAGTGCTAAATCTACTCTGCATAAACCTCTTACATTAAATGAATGGCTTGAATTAAAGACTAGGTTTAAAGATTATCAGTTTATTTCAATCATGAATATGAACTCTGAACCCATAAATGCACAGTTAATTGGGAAAGATACCTCAGCTTTTTTGGCAGATATAAATATACAATTTGAGAAAAAACTATTAGGTTTAGATGAAAAACCAAAAGACGTAACAATACACCAAGCACTAGAAAAGAATGATCAAGTCATTGGAATAGCAGATTTCCAGTTCTCGAAATTTACAGAGGACCCTGAACTAGTAAAACGAGGTGGAGATCAGGTCTATCAACAATGGCTTATTAATTCTTTTGGAAAGACTGATAAGTTTTTTGCATTATCTAAAGATGAAATGGGCAATATAAATGGTTTTTTACTATTTTCATATGCTGATAATGCATGTGTAATTGAGCTAATTGCTGTGTCACAAAAAGAAACTAAAGGTGGCGTTGGCACTAGCCTATTTAAGGCAGTAGAATACGGAGCACATCAACAAGGTGTTAAAGAAATTAAAGTTGGTACTCAAATACGAAACTTGGGTGCAATTAACTTTTACCACAAAGTTGGTTGTAAACAAGTAGGGTGTCACCAAGTGTATCATTTATGGAATTATTAATAATTTCTACCGAATCTTAAAATGCCTGCTCATAATTCAAAGGAGAACTGCCAGATGAAAGTTGCTATCATAACAACATATGCACATAAAGTTTTTACAGCGAGAAAAGAATTACTAAATGAACTTAAAAGGTTAGATTTTCAATTAACAGTTATGGGGCCTGAAAAAGAAGAATTATGCCTTCCTGAATTAGAAAAACTCGATATAGAATACAGTGAGCTTAACATACAACGTGTTAACTTGAACCCATTGAAAGAGATATTATCTGTACGCGATATTCAAAAAAAACTTATGGCGAATAAAATTGATTGCGTATTGGTATATGGCATCAGAATGATTCCAAGCGTTGTGCTAGCTGCAAAATTGGCAAAGGTAAAAAGAGTAGTATGTATAATAAATGGAGCTGGAAATCTATTAATGTCTAATGGGGCTAAAAGCAAAATTGCTCAAGCCATTAGTTTTCCTATGTTGTCACTTATGTTAAGACAAGCGAATAAAGTTATTTTTCAAAACAAGGATGACTACAAGGAATTTAAACGTAAACATTTAGTATCTAAAGATAATATTTGCTTTACGAATGGATCAGGAGTAAATACTACTCTTTATAAACCAACCCCAATACCAAAAGAAATGGAGTTTCTATTAGTTACTAGAGTTACTGGAAGCAAAGGGATTAATGAATATGTAAAAGCATCAAGGAATATAAAAGACCGATACCCAGAGGCACGTTTTGGGTTAGTTGGACCTAAAGATGATAACGATGGTAGTGTAGATTGGGGGGCAATTGAAGAGGCAATTAATGAGGGTGCTCTACAGTACTTTGGAGAAACTCAAAATGTAATGAAATATCTTGAAAAATGCAGAATCTATGTGTTTCCATCATACTATCGTGAGGGTGTTCCCCGTTCAGTATTAGAAGCAATGGCAGTTGGACGTCCAATTATTACTACCAATTCCCCCGGCTGTAAAGAAACTGTAACTAACGGAATAAATGGTTTTTTAGTACCCCCAAAAAATACTGAAGCTTTAGTAGATAAAATTACTTGGATGATAGAAAATTCCGATAAAGTTGAATTAATGGGTGATGAATCAAGACGATTGGCGGTTGAAAAGTTTGATGTCAATAAAGTCAATGAGATCATTGTACAACAATTACTTGGAAAATAATATCATCATAATACATTGCTATAATTTTAAGGCTCAGATGATATTTTTTATAGATCTTATTTTATTGTTTTTGAATGAGCTTGTTGTAATTAATTCTTAATTTCTAATATTCCATTGTAAGTAGGAAAATGAAAAAAATAGCTAATTATGTTATGTAAAATAATAGGTTTAACACTTCTTAATTAAAGGAGAATTTAAATAAAAATGAGTAAAGGAACAATATTATATATTGGAGGGTTTGAGCTTCCTGATAAAAATGCAGCAGCTAATAGAGTGATGGCTAATGCCAAGATATTGACTAAACTAGGGTACTCTATAATTTTTATTGGTATTGATAGAAATTTAAGCTATAGAAATGAACTTCAGTACACTAAACAAGAGTTTGAAGGATTTACTTGTTGGAATATACCTTATCCTAATAATAATAAAGAATGGTTGAAATATTTAACAAGTGTTGATTTATTTTCAAATGTGATCAGAGAGTACAGGGATATAAAAGCCGTTATATGTTATAACTATCAAGCAGTAGCCTTTGAAAGAATAAGAAGATATTGTCAAAAAAATAGTATAAAGATTATTTCAGACTGTACGGAGTGGTATGGAGGGACAGAGGGTAGTTTAATTTTTAAAGCTTTAAAATATCTGGATACAACTTTTAGAATGAAAGTAATTAATAAAAAAGTGGATTCACTTATAGTAGTAAGTGACTATTTAGCGAGCTATTATAATAATAAAAATTCGATTGTTATACCAACATTGATTAATATGGTAAATAAAAAAGAACCTATATACGCAAATAATAAGGTAACTAAATTAATTTATGCTGGTGTTCCATTTAGATTAGGAAAACCTTTAAAAGACAGACAACTAGCAAAGGATAGACTAGATCTTGCAGTACTTATGCTATATAACTCTTTTAAAATGGGAATCGACTTCCAGTTTGATATTTATGGGATTACAAGAGAACAATATCTAGAAGTTTTGCCTAGCGATAAAAGTATGTTAGATGAGTTAGAACACCGTGTGATTTTTCATGGTAGAAAAAGCAATAAAGTAATACAAAGAATGATACGTAATGCCGACTATTCTTTATTAATTAGGGATGACAATAGGACTACAAAAGTCGGATTTCCTACAAAGTTCACGGAAAGTATTAATTGTAATGTTCCAGTAATTACAACTAAAACAAGTGATCTCCATAAGTATTTAATTGATGGGAAAAATGGCTTCTTTATAGATGTAAATAATAATAATAAAGATTTGCAAAGATTTATAGATATATTATCTTTAGAAGCTGATCAGATAAATGAGATGAAGGAGTTTTGTTATAATTCAGATATTTTCAATTTGGAGAATTGGACAGATGAATTTAAACTAATTCTTTAGAAAAATAGGTGGTTTCATGTTTATTTATATGACTTTATTGTCATATTGGGCAATTACGGCAATAGCTTTTAACGCCAATAGTCGGATAAGACTAAGATACAACAGTAAACTATACGTTTTAATTGCAGGTATAAGTCTATTTATTGTTATGGCTTTGAGAGATGTCTCAGTAGGGACTGATATACTAGCTTATATGAATGAGTATATAAATGGTAAATATTATTTAAATAATTTATTAAGGGGCTCAGAACTTGGTTATTCCTATTTTAATTATGCATTAGGACAGCTAGGCTTAAACTTCCAAGCGTATTTAGCAATTATTGCAGCCATCTTTGTAATAACCATATCCATATTATATTATCTTTATTCTAAAAACATTTTATTAAGTTTCTACTTGCATGTAACCATTGGCTTATTTGCAATGTCAATGAGTGGTTTAAGGCAGACAATTGCAATTTCCTTAACAATATTGGCTTTTATATATTTAATGAAAAATAAGAAAATGCTATTTTTTATTTTTGTCGGTATAGCTTATTTTTTTCACAACTCAGCAATAGTTTTTTTATTAGTATTCATTCTGAGGAAAATAAGGATTAATAAAAAAATAGGATTTATTATATATGGCATAAGTTGTTTAGCTTTCATTGGACGTGGATTTTTTGGTTCACTGGTCAAACAGCATACTCCTGATATGTATATAACATATTTAGACAATACTGCTTATGTTAATCCGTTACTAATAGTTGTTGTAATGGCACTCCCGTTAGCAAGTTTGTTTTTTTGGCCAGAAAGTAGAAATGAGCATAATGAAGATTATATAAGGGTCATATCAATATCCTTTGTTCTTTCATGTATTAATTTCGTGATATATTTCGTAGCAATGGAGATTCCATTGATTGAAAGATTATCATTGTATTTTATTATTTATAATACTCTTTTAATCCCAAATGTAATTCAACGGATTAAAAGTAAGGATATACGTGTTATTGCTATAATGGTTTGTATTATTTTTCCATTAATTCAATTTGTAATTTCGACACCTGGTGGAAGCATGGGGATTGACAACTACAAATTCTTTTGGGAGTAGATTATATGAGTAAAAAGAAAATATTATTGATTCATCACTCAGGATTGCTCGGTGGGGCAGGGATTAGTTTATATAATACATGGAGAACTTTGGAGAAAAAATACGAAGTTGTCTGTTATATACCGAATGATCCACCTGACCTTCTAAATTTTTTAAGAGAGAAGGGTTTAAATCCTCATACATTTTCATTCAGATTAGGAAAACTAACATATTATAGCGGAGGTAATAATTTGCTAAAACCCAGGTTTTGGTATCACGCATTACATTCTCTTACCCAGATTAAATATTGGGAATTAGTACTAAGAGATGTAAAACCTGATTTTGTTTTAGTAAATTCAAAAGTCTTATGCTGGATGGGTAAGTTATTTAAGAAAAGAAAAATAAAGTCTCTTTGTTTTGTAAGAGAAACAATTCCAGGTAATCCTAAAAAATTTATGAATAAATTTATGAAAAATATGTTAGACGACTTTACTGCTGTTGCTTTTTTATCTAAATATGATTTATTTCAAACAGATTTGACTAAAGCTCAAACAGTAGTATCTCCTGATTTTTTAGAAGTCAAAGAATATACGGCAAGTAATGATAGAGAGGTTGCCTGTACAAATTTAAATATAGACCCCAAAAATTTTAATGTGTTATTTGTAGGAGGAACAGATCAATTAAAGGGTATAGATATAGCCTTAATAGCTATTAATATTTTAAAGAACCAAAAGATTAGTCTTATAGTAGCGGGCAAAGACTTTGGCGATATTCAAGGGGAAGGTATGAAACAATTAGTTAGTAAAATAAAGAATAGAAAAACTATAGAGTTTTCAGAACGAATTAAAAAATATATTTTTCAAAAAGGGATTCAAAACAAAGTTAAGTTTATAGGTATCCAAAAAAATATGTCTGACCCCTTTTCTGCATGCGATATATTAATCTTTCCTATGACAAAACCCCACCAAGCTCGACCTGCATTTGAAATTGGGGTGCAAAGAAAACCAGTTATAATATCAGATTTTCCTAATATTCGCGAATTTATTAATCATGAAGTTAATGGGTTAACATTTGAACCTAATAATCCAGAATCTCTAGCTAAAGCAATTTTAAGGCTTAAGGATGATAAAGAAATGCTTCGAAGATTAGGCAATCTAAATTATGAATATACAATGAAATATCACACTGAAGAATATGCGATGGGCAAACTAATCGACAAAATAGATGAAATTATTTAAGGAGGACAATCTAATGTTTAAAAACAAAACACTTCTAATAACTGGTGGTACAGGATCCTTTGGAAATGCAGTAATGAAAAGATTTCTAAATACTGATGTTAAGGAAATAAGAATATTCTCTAGAGATGAAAAAAAACAAGATGATATGAGGAAAGTTTATAGAAATGAAAAATTAAAGTTTTATATTGGTGATGTCCGTGATCTATCAAGTGTTAAAAACGCAATGCATGGTGTTGACTATATTTTCCATGCTGCAGCACTTAAGCAAGTCCCATCTTGTGAATTCTTTCCTCTCGAAGCAGTAAAAACGAATATAATAGGAACTGAAAATGTTGTTACTGGTGCTATCGAAATGGGTGTTAAAAAGGTGATATGTCTTTCCACTGACAAAGCTGCATATCCCATAAATGCAATGGGGATTTCAAAAGCTATGATGGAGAAAGTTTTTGTGGCTAAATCAAAAACTATTGATCCAGATAGGACATTAATTTGTGGAACAAGATATGGAAATGTTATGGCGTCGAGAGGGTCGGTAATTCCATTGTTTGTAGAGCAGATAAAGAATGGGCTACCTTTAACAGTAACAGATCCTAACATGACAAGGTTTTTAATGAGCCTTGAAGAAGCGGTAGAACTTGTTGTTTTTGCCTTTGAAAACGCAGAAGCAGGGGATATTATGGTTCAGAAAGCCCCAGCTTCTACCATCGGAGATTTAGCACAGGCAATTAAGAAATTATTCAATGCTAGAAATGAAATTAAAGTTATAGGTACTCGTCATGGAGAAAAGTTATATGAAACACTTCTCACAAGAGAAGAGCATGTAGTTGCTCAAGATTTAGGCGGGTTTTATAGAGTTCCTGCGGATAAAAGAGATCTTAACTATGATAAATACTTTGTAGAAGGTAATGAGCAGCTACAAGAAGTTGAAGATTATAATTCTCATAACACTGTAAGGTTAGGAATTGAGGCAATTAAGGATAAACTACTTAACCTAGATTATATTCAAGAGGAATTAAAGAATTGGAGGGAGAGATAGATGAAAGTCCTGGTTCTTGGTGCAACTGGTATGGCAGGGCATGTAATTTCTATATATTTGAGTGAAATTGGACATGACGTAACTGCATTTAGTAGAAGAGGGTTTAAATATTGCAATAATATTATTGGGGATGTTACTAATTTTCCTTACTTAAAAGATGTAATTAATGAAGGTAACTATGATGCAGTAATAAATGCTATTGGAATATTAAATAAAGATGCTGATGATAACAAAGCACTAGCTGTACTATTAAATAGCTATTTACCGCATTATTTAAGCGAAATTACAAAAGATATGAAAACAAAAATTATCCATATGAGCACAGATTGTGTTTTTTCTGGTAAAGAAGGTGGATACACAGAAACATCGTTCAGAGATGGAAGTACTTTTTATGATAGATCTAAAGCTTTAGGTGAACTAGAAAATAGTAAAGATTTAACTTTCAGAAACTCTATAATTGGTCCTGATCTAAATAATGATGGTATTGGACTTTTTAATTGGTTTATGAAACAAGGAGGACAGATTAATGGCTTTACCAAAGCAATATGGACAGGGGTTACAACTTTAACATTAGCAAAGGCCATGGATAAAGCATTAGAAGAAGGGATAACCGGGCTATATAACCTAGTAATTAATGAAAGTATTAGTAAGTATGAACTACTTAAACTTTTCAATGAAAGTATGAAAGGAAATTCATTAACAATCTTACCAAGTGATACTTTTGTAGTTGATAAATCCCTTATTAATAACAGAAACGATTTTAATTTTATAGTTCCAAGCTATGAACAGATGATAATAGAAATGAAAGAGTGGATAGAAAATCATAAAGAACTTTATCCTCACTATGTGAAAAAACAGGAGGACAAGCAGTGCGTAAATTAACAGTTATGACATTAGTAGGTACACGCCCAGAGATAATAAAATTATCCGAGATAATAAAAAAGTGTGATATGTATTTTAACCATGTATTAGTTCATACCGGACAAAATTATGATTATAGTCTTAATGAAGTGTTTTTTAATGAATTAGGACTTCGCACTCCAGACTATTATTTAGGGGTTGTAGGTGATAATCTAGGACAAACAATGGGTAATGTCCTTGCTAAATCTTATGAGCTTATGGTTGAGCTAAAGCCAGATGCTGTTCTAGTTCTTGGAGATACAAATTCTTGTCTCAGTGTCATATCTGCAAAAAGATTAAAAATCCCTATTTTTCATATGGAAGCGGGTAATAGATGTTTTGATGAAAATTTACCTGAAGAAATTAATAGAAGAATTGTAGATCATACTAGTGATGTTAATCTTTGCTATACAGAGCATGCTAGAAGGTATTTAAACTCAGAAGGTGTACCTAAAGAGAGAACGTATGTTGTAGGTTCACCTATGGCAGAAGTTCTTAGTGCTAATGCAAATAGAATTAATAATAGTAGTGTTTTGAAAACTCTTGGATTGGAAAAAGGAAAGTATATATTACTATCGGCTCATCGTGAAGAGAATATAGATAATGAGCAAAATTTTATGGCACTTATGAATGCTATTAATTCTATGGCAGAAACATATGACATGCCAGTTATTTATAGTACGCATCCAAGAAGTAAAAAGACCATAGAACAGCGCGGTTTTAAGTTCCATAAAAATGTGAGAAGCTTACAACCATTTTCTTTCTCCGATTACAACAATCTGCAAATTAATGCCTTTTGTGTTGTCTCTGATAGTGGAACTATTGCTGAAGAAGCTTCTTATTATAAATTTCCTGCCGTATCAGTTAGAACGAGCACAGAAAGACCTGAAGTATTTGATAAAGGAAACATGATTATTGGTAGCATTACTACAGAACAAGTGCTTCAAGCTGTTGATATGGCGGTTGCTATGAAATCTAACAACGATATGGGTATAGATGTGTCAAGTTATACAGATTTAAATGTAAGTGTAAAAGTAGTTAAAATAATTCAGAGCTATACAGGTATTGTTAACAAAATGGTCTGGAGAAAGTAACTGAAATTCTACAATACAATATTAATTATTTATTATCTAAATAATTAATAAAGAAGGTAGGTTTATATGAAAAATAATTTTTTATTATCTGTTGTCATTCCTACTAAAAATAGAGAAAAGTATGCAAGTGCAACTGTAGAACAAATTTTGAACATTAATGATGATCGAATACAAGTTGTTATACAGGACAATAGTGACACACGTAAATTGTCAAATTTATTAATTAAGCATGATAATAATAAGCGGTTAAAATATAACTACACTGAGGGAACAATATCATTTGTTGACAACTTCAATTTAGCCGTTAGTCAAGCGGATGGAGAATATTTATGTATAATTGGTGACGATGACGGGATATTACCTCAAATAATTGATGTAGTATTATGGGCTAAAAAGAATAATGTTGATGCAATTAAACCAGGATTGAACGCAGTTTATTTTTGGCCCAATTCAGAGGCGCTAAGAGGTAAGAAAGATGATGGATATTTAAGTATAAATCAGATTACTACAAAAGCAAAAATATGTGATCCATATTATGAAGTTGTAAAACTACTAAAACAGGGCGGGCAAAATTACTTATCACTTGATATGGTAAAGTTATATCATGGCATTGTAAGAAGAGGGTGCCTTCAGCAAATAAGAGAAACAACTGGAAAATACTTCGGAGGATTATCACCAGATATATATATTTCTGTTGCCCTTTCGTTAACTGTTAATAAATTGGTTGAGATAGACTTCCCACTAACTATTTCAGGTATTTGTAATAAAAGCGGTTCATCGGACTCAGCTACAGGGAGACATACAGGTAAGTTAGAAGATGCCCCGCATTTTCGAGGGCATAAAGAATATAATTGGTCAGAGTTGGTTCCTAAGTTTTACAGTGTTGATACAATTTGGGCTGATTCTGCTTTAGCAGCAATAAAGGATTTAAATAAATTGGATTTGATTAAATATTTTAATTTAGAGTTCTTGACTATAAACTGTTTGTTAAAATATCCTCAATTTAAAGATACTATTTTTCTGTGTTATAAAAGCTATTCTGATAAAAATTATATGGTTAAAGTAATCAATTCTGCAAAATATACTACCTTTAAAATTAACAATATCTTTAAAAAAGTTAGTAGAAAAATTATACGTAAACGAAGTGACTATTATCATATTAATGGTATCGTAAATATTATAGTAGCTAATGAAACACTTCAAAAGAGGCTAGTAGTAACAGGAATCGATACAAATACAATGATAAAATCATTAGACACTGTTATAAACTCTTAAATCTGCACTAAATATTAAACTTAAGAATGGTACAAAACTATTTTTAAAAGAAAATAAAATAATTACGATTTGTATCTATAGTATAGTGAATAATTATAAAGATTGGAGTAAGAATTTGAGGAAGTTCGTAAATAAATTTTTTTCTACTGAAAAAGATAAGGTTGTTATCAAAAATATCTTGGCAGCTTTTATAATCAAAGGTGGAAGTTTAATAATTTCTTTACTTACCTTGCCAGCTTTTATAAGATATTTTGATAACCAAGAAGTACTTGGAGTATGGTTTACGATCCTTTCAGTTTTGACATGGGTTCTTACTTTTGACATGGGTATTGGTAATGGATTGAGAAATAAATTAGTTGGAGCAATAGTACGAAACAATCAGTTAGAGATAAGGCAAAATTTATCTTCGGCTTACTTCATTATCGGTGCAATGACCGTATTTGTTATTATTTTAAGTACTATTGTTTTCCCATACATTAGTTGGAATACTATATTTAATATATCTGAAACTCTAGTATCTTCAGGAACAATGTTATTTGTAGTAATGTGTGCATTTATTACAATCATGTTGCAATTTTTTTTACGTCTTATTTCTTTTGTACTTTATGCATTACAAAAGTCTGCAATAAATAATCTTATTGCTTTAATAACAAGTTTATTACAATTAGTTTTTGTGCTTTTAGCTCCATCATTTGATTTAGAGACAAATTTAAAGATTCTATCTATTGTGTATTTGTTGTGTGTCAATTTGCCCCTTATTATTACAACTATTTATATTTTTACAAAAGAATTAAAAGGATGTTATCCAAGTATTAGTTATGTTAATAAAACATCAGCGCGAGAGATAATGGCATTAGGGGGGGTCTTTTTTTGGAATCAAATTATGTATACTGCTATTACTCAAACAAACTTAATATTAATAACCTATTTTGTCGGACCAGGTAGTGTAGTAGAATATCAAATTTACTATCAATTGTTTATGCTATCAGGCACGCTATTTAACTTAGCTCTTACACCGTTGTGGTCGGCAATAACTAAAGCTTTTGAAGAAAAAGATGGATTGTGGGTTAATAAATATTTTAAGACTTTAAATCTTTTGGTAATTATTGTTGCCATATTTTTATTTCTATTTATTCCATGTATGCAATTAGTTGTTGATTTATGGTTAGGACAAAATAGTATAAGCGTTGATAATATAAGTGCGGTGTTTTTTGCAAGTTATGGAAGTATTTTTATCTTTCATAATGTGTTGTCGACTTTTGCTAGTGGATTAGGGAAAATGAAATTACAAGCATACTTTTATACATTTGGTGTGATATTCAAATTAATCTTTATATATTTTGTAACTTCTTTATTTACTGATTGGAAAATTATTGTTATTGCCGATATTATTATTTTAACTCCTTATTGTTTAGTTCAATGGATTGTACTGAAAAGGCAGTTTTCAAAATTTACAACTGTTAGTAAAAAAAATGTGAACTTTGGGGATAGCTCCCCATTACTTTAATGAGTTGACGTTCATAAATAAGGATATGCTTAATTTATTTGTTTTGGAAAGGTAGGCACTTTACCTAAATGGCATTTATTTTTAATAAATTAGAGTAGCGAAGGAAGGTGCATTGATGTACAAAATAGCAGTAGCAGGAACAGGTTACGTCGGCTTAGTTGCCGGCGTTTGTTTTGCTGAAGTAGGCCATCAAGTAACCTGTGTTGATATAGATGAAAAAAAAGTAGAATTAATGAGGTCTGGAGTTACTCCAATTTATGAAACGGGTTTAGAAGAGTTGATGAAAAAAAATTATTCTTCTGGAAGAATTGAGTATACAACTGACTTCAATTCAGCCTACAAAGATGCTGATGCAATTTTTATTGGTGTTGGGACACCTGAACAACCGGATGGTTCTGCAAATCTATCATATATTTCTACAGTTGCTAGACAAATTGCTGAATCGGTAGAAAAGGATTGTCTAGTTGTAGTTAAATCGACAGTTCCTGTTGGAACGAATGATAAAGTGGAACAGTTTATACAGGACTTTTTAGTCAAAGATGTGAAAGTGGAAGTAGCATCAAACCCTGAATTCTTAGCGCAAGGATCTGCGGTTCAGGATACTCTTCATGCTGAGAGAATTATTATTGGAACAGAAAGTAAATGGGCTGAGGAATTATTAACGAAAATTTATGAACCGTTTCATTTACCGATTGTTTCAGTAAATAGAAGATCGGCAGAAATGATCAAATATGCTTCTAACGACTTTCTTGCATTAAAAATCTCGTACATGAACGATATAGCTAATCTTTGTGAATTGGTTGGAGCGGATATTCAAGATGTAGCTAAGGGAATGAGCTATGATGAGCGTATTGGAAGCAAGTTCTTAAATGCCGGGATTGGCTTTGGTGGATCATGCTTCCCTAAGGATACAAAAGCACTTGAGTATATTGCTAAACAGAACGGTTATGAACTCAAAACTGTTAAAGCAGCTATTGATGTAAACAAAGAGCAGAAAACCATTCTATATAAGAAAGCTAGTAAAAGACTTATCACCTTTAATGGTCTTAAAGTAGCAGTGTTGGGATTGACTTTTAAGCCTGGAACGGATGATTTAAGAGAGGCAGCATCTCTTGAAAATGTACCGTTATTAATAGAACAAGGTGCAGATATTTATGCATTTGATCCTGTGGGAGCAGAGAATTTTGCTAACGTTCACCCAGAAGGTAAGCATGGAAAAGGTAGTATCACATATGTTGCAAATATCGAGCATGCATTAGAAGGTGCGAATGTCTGCTTTATCTTTACTGAATGGGGAGAAGTGAAAGCATTAACGCCTGAAACTTATAAAAAGTTAATGAGAACTCCTTTGGTATATGACGGCAGAAATATTTATCCTGTTGAAGATATGCAAGAGGCAGGAGTAGAGTATCACTCAATCGGGAGAAAACCTGCAATTAGAGAAGCTGCTAAGGAGTTGAAGAATCTTGAATTACAAAACTCTTGATACTAGTAAAATATACCTAATCACTGGAGCAGCTGGATTTATTGGATACTTCTTATCAAGAAAACTACTAGAAAAGGGTTGCCGGGTTATTGGTATTGATAACGTCAATGACTACTATGATGTGAACCTTAAACATACTCGTTTAGGGTATTTGGAATCTTATGAGAAGTTTACCTTTATTAGAGGGGACATTTCAGACAAGGACATTGTGATGAAAATCTTTGAAGAGTACAAGCCTAACGTTGTAGTAAACCTAGCTGCTCAAGCAGGAGTAAGGTATTCAATAGAGAACCCAGATGTCTATATTCAGAGTAATATCATTGGCTTTTATAATATCCTTGAGGCATGCAGATATAATCCAGTGGATCATCTTGTATATGCATCATCTAGTTCTGTTTATGGAGCCAATAAAAAGGTTCCTTTTGAGGAAACCGACTTTGTTGATAATCCAGTTTCACTATATGCATCTACTAAAAAATCAAATGAATTAATGGCACATACGTATAGCCATCTTTATAAGATTCCAGCTACAGGGCTTCGGTTCTTTACTGTTTACGGTCCGATGGGTCGACCAGATATGGCCTATTTTGGATTTGCAAATAAGTATTTTGCTGGTGAACCAATTAAGATATTTAATAATGGTGATTTTGAAAATGACCTTTACCGGGACTTTACTTATATTGATGACATCGTTGAGGGAATTGAACGGTTATTAAGTAATCCCCCTAAAGGTGAAGTTCAACATAAAGTGTTCAACATTGGAAATAATAGCCCTGAGAAGTTGATGGTGTTTATTGAAACGTTAGAAAAGGCCTTAAGTAAAGCTCTAGACAAAGAAGTACAATTTGAAAAGATTTTTGAACCAATTAAGCCTGGTGATGTACCGGCTACTTATGCTTCGACAGATCAATTGCAGAAGGCTGTGGGCTTTAAACCGGAAACTTCGATTGAAAAAGGTCTGCAGAAATTTGCTGATTGGTATGTAGATTATTATAAGGTTAAGTAAAGCCGATAAATTTTAAGTTCTGAAGAATGAAAGTTCTTCAGAACCTTTTGATGTTGTTTGTGTAAATAAAAATGATAGCGCTTAGAAGTGGCATAATAGAAGAATTCAGGGGGTGGATTGAAATGTGGAAAGATAGTGAAACAGAACTGGATTTTCTAGACTTTGATTATTTGATACATACGGTTAGTAATATCATAAAAGATGACGCCCTTCTTCCCTCGACAGTAGGAGTGTATGGTGATTGGGGAAGTGGTAAATCAAGTCTTATCAATATGAGTATCGCTTCACTCAAAGAAGAAAAGGATACAGAGAGTATTTATTTTAATGGATGGCTGTTTGAAGATTATGAAGATGCTAAAACTGCACTCCTGGGAAATATCTTAGACACTATAGAACAAAATCGGTCACTTGATGAAACAGCTAAGAAATGTATTGCAGGCCTTTATAAGAGTATTGATAAAATGAAACTAGTTAAAAAAACAATTCGATCGGGAGCAGGTTTCTTGTTAACTGGAAGTAGTAATGTTTTAGCAGATGTTGCATTATCGACAGTTATAGAAAAAGCGGTTACTTCCTCAGATGGTATTATTAAAGATGATTGGATAGATACAATCAAGGCAGAACTGAGTAACAAGGAATTAAGGGAAGATATAAATGCTTTTCGTGAAAACTTTGATAAGCTACTAAAACAAACCAAGATTGAGAGGCTTGTTGTTTTTATTGATGAATTAGATAGATGCAGTCCCGACACTATTCTTGATACATTAGAAGCTATCCGGCTTTTTCTGTATGTCGGAAATACAGTTTTTATTATCGGAGCTGATGAGCGACATATATCTTATGCCGTGCAAACAAAATTTAATGAAATAGAAGGATATGGAATCGATATAGGAAAGGAGTATTTGGAAAAAATTATTCAATATCCTGTAAGAATACCTAGACTAAGTGCTAGTGAAGTGGAATTATATATAGCTCTGTTATTTATGCAAAAGGAATTAAATTCCGATGATTTTGAAAAAGTTATAGGCCTAGTCCATGATAAAAAGAAGGAAAATTTCTTTAACTTCAGATTGGATTATGGAGTTCTTAAAGAAAATGATTCCGAAATTGCAGACAAAGTAAAACTTAGCTTAGAAGTTGCTAAACAACTTTCATCAGTTCTGGCTGGTGGTTTAAATGGCAATCCTAGGCATTGTAAGCGATTCTTAAATTCAATGGAAATGCGAATGAATATGGCTAAGTATAAAGGAATTGATTTGGATAAAAGAATACTTTCGAAAATAATGATGCTTGAGTATTTCAAACCCAGAATGTTCTCAGAACTTGTGGATGCAGAAATAGATATTGATGGAAGTATAATAGAATTAAGGAATTTTGAAAAAGGAGAACTAGATAAACTCCAAAAATTAAAGAACTGGGAAGGGGATAGTTGGGTAAAAAATTGGATAGAAAAAGAACCATATATTGGTTCTGAAGATTTAAGGCCCTATTTTTATTTTGGAAGAACTTCTCTTGATAAACAGTATGAAACAGGAACAACCAAACTTAGTAGGGAAGCCCAAGATGTTCTAAAGAATCTACTTGCGGGAACACAATCAGGTCTTAATTCTGCAATACAAAATGCAGGTAGTGTTAACGACTATGAAGTTGCGCTGATTATAGAGCATCTATTTGGCCGGATTAAAGAATCAACAGAAATTGTGGATATGCAATTGAGGGCTCTGCTAGAGTGGGGGAGTAAAAAGGAAGGCCTACACGTAAGTATTATCAAAGGTTTGCAATCCATAGATGGTACAAGAATTAAGCCACCACATATTCCCCGAGTTCGAAACTTTGGGATGGAAATAGGTAAATTATCTGAAATTGATAGTATACTAGATAACTGGGTTAAGGAGAATCCAAAATTAACTTCTTTTATTGCAGCAGAAAGGGAGGGGTAATATGGGCACATCCAGCATTTTTGACGGACCAGTTAATTCCTTGCTTCCAGATGACTATAAAGATCCTGTTCCAGATAACAGTGAAGATGATGTCACACCTGAACCGGAGGAAACGGAGCCATCAAACGGAGACTCTGCTAATCCTGACCAGCCAGATGATCAGGACAAAAGCCTAGAACAACCAATAGTCCCTGCCCTTAGGTGGAAGGATGCAAAGACGGCTATGACAAACTATGTAAAGGGTCTTTCATCTAATCGGGGACGTGTTATGAATCATTATGTAGGAGCATCTGGGGGTTCAAAGCAGTTGGCTCGATCATCTGCTGCAGGAAGAAGCACTGCAGTTAGTTTAGGAAGGATCCTCCAGGATTTTAGAAATAATGGTGTTGAAGCCACTTTGCAGTCATTACAAATTGACTATGTAGGAAAAGGAATCAAATCACTCTTATCGGAACTAGTTAATGTGATATCAGGGAAATCCAATTCTAAAGAAGACATGGCTGCAAGAGGAGCTGCAAATGAAGCCGTAGCTGAGATGTATGAAGTTATCACTGAAAATGATGGAGATATAGAATCGTTACGGCGAATCGATGAACTTACTTTCAGGAAAATCTTAGAGGTCTTTATGAGTGAATATATTTTTAAAAGGGTTATGAGCGATCTTCAAAGTAGATTTGAGAAGTATGAAAATAATCCTAAGGTTGCGGTGCAAAAGGAACAAGAACTTAAGAATTATGTAAAGGTTAAGGTCGAATTAAGAGTAAGAGAAATTCATCCTGAAACATTGGACTATTCCTCAAAAAGTATATCTAATGAAATAAATAACTTATTCACTAAATGTTTTCAAGCATTTGAAGGCTATCTTTAGTTATTAATAGACGCATGGAGGTGAAATATCAATGGAATTAGTATACAAGTTTAATGCGGACGATGATTACCCAGTTCCTGAAGGCGGAAATTTATGTGAAATGAATGATTATCGTTATACATTCTGGAATTCACAACTGGAGACATTACCCAACTATATAAGTACTAAAGGCATAGATTTATTGATGCTATCTTTGGCGGTATATGGTGCAGATCGGTATTTTTTACGAAAAGACGCAGCGGATGGTTGGAAAAGAGACATACATATCCATCTCCCAGTTTTAAACATTGATAGTATGAATGAAAAAAAGGAATTGATAAAGGATATTCTTGATTTCTTAAGTGGAGATAACTGGAAGGTAAGTTTCCGCAAAAGGGACTTTACCGACAAAGAAAAAGTGTATCGAGATAAATATGAAAAAAGTAAAAAAGTAAAGATCCATGCCAATAGAATATGTATGCTTTCGGGCGGGTTGGATTCCTTTATCGGAGCTATTGACCTGCTACAGGACAATGTAAATGATACAATATTTGTTAGTCATTACGGTGGAGGTAAAGGCGTACGTGAGTATCAAGAGTTATTGCAAAAGGAATTTATTAAAGAATTTAAAATCAGTGACAACAATTTCTTTTCATTCTTTGCTGCTCCCCCAGGAGGAATAGAAGATACAATGCGTACCAGATCCTTTATGTTTTTCTCTCATGCTATAGCTTTAGCACCCTGTTTTGAAGGAGATATCGATTTAATTGTGCCGGAGAATGGGTTTATTTCATTAAATGTTCCACTTACTTATTCCCGAATGGGCACTAGTAGTACCCGTACGACACACCCATACTATATGGGACTACTCCAGCAACTTCTAGACGAGTTGGGATTTAAGATTCATATTAAAAATCCTTATCAATTTAAGACCAAAGGTGAAATGATAATTGAGTGTAAGAATCAGGGGTTTTTGAAGGAAAATATTGCAAAAACTATGTCATGCTCGCATCCTGATGTTGGCCGAATGCGGGGTGAAAGTGAAACTCAGCACTGTGGAACATGCCTACCTTGTGTCATCCGTAGGGCATCGATAAAGAAGGCAGGATTTGATGAAAGTACACATTATTATGATCCGAACTTTACATCTGGAGATACGGCGAGGACAAATCTAAATTCCTATTTGCTTGGCCTACAGAAATATGATGATAAAAAAGCCTTCTTAACAATTCAAACATCCGGACCTTTAATGGATAATATTGAAAGGTATGAATCAATATATAAGCGGGGAATAGCTGAACTGAAAAGTCTACTGGAGGAATATAATGAAAATCCTTAAATACGATACCCATGCTCATATTGATTTGTATAAGAATATGAAAGATTGCATTAATTATATTGAAAGTTCACGTAGTTACACAATAGTCATGACTAATGTCCCTGATTTGTATAAAAGGTATATTAGAGAACACGCAAAATACAAGTATGTAAGATTTGCTTTAGGGTTACATCCTGAATTGGTTCACCAGTATAAATCACAAATATCAATATTTCATGAATTTGTAAAAACAAGTAGATATATTGGTGAAGTTGGTTTGGATTTTACTAAGGGAGTAGACCAAGAGCAAATTGAAGTATTTGAAGAAATAATGAGGGCATGTGAACAGCATAATGGCAAAATAATTAGTGTCCATAGTAGGCGAGCGGCGGATGAGGTTATGGATATAATAGGTGAAAGTAAAGACAATGGAATTATTCTCCACTGGTTTTCAGGAACAATGAAGCAATTAGATAGGGCCATTAATCTTGGCTACTATTTTTCAATTAACACAAATATTCTTAATAGCAAAAAGGGAAGGGAAGTAGTTAAACGAATTCCAACGGATAAGTTACTTATTGAGAGTGATGCCCCTTTCACAAATGTTACGAAACATAGTTACGACCTAGATTTTATTGATACTATATTTACTAAAACAGCTGACCTTTTAAATAGCCCTGAACAAGAGATTATGGAAATTTATTCTGAAAATTTCATGAGACTTCTGAAGTCGTAGAGTCTTACATTTTAAATTTTCATTGTCCTGAGAACTACAGTAAACAGTCATTTCCTTAGGAAGGACTTCCCTCAATGTCCATTGGGTGAACACACCAATCCAGCAAAGCAAATGAAGGAGGGATGCCTTATGATAATTAAAGGTATTAAAGGTTTAATAAAACGCATTCATCTTTCGGGATTGACACTTAACCTTGGTTTTATTGGATTGAACTTTGCTGGAAGTTCGTCCTAAGAAAATGACAACGTATTATTAATATGATTCTAAGCAAAATAAAAGAGAAGTGTTTAGCTATAAACGGGTATATCGGTTAATAAAACCTTGTCATATGATTAAAGGGGTGCTTTTATATGTTTAACGTACAAGAGCTAACGGAAAAAGCTGGTTATGAGTATTGGGTGTTACGAAAATGCCTAGTTGCCATTGAAAAGCATGCAGGCGTTTCTTCAGATGTAACTGTTGCCTTTCGTAAGGATGGAACGAAAGAACACATTATGCAAATGTATTCCGAGTTTGGAAGTGAAAAGCGAGTACAAGTTATCGAAGATTTAAGCCCGTTATTATTTGTTAGTTCTTATAAGATGATCGATATGTATATAGAATGGATTCTGTATAGTAATGGGCAGCAAGTTCCAAGAAGGTTTGATCAGAAATACAAGACTTGTATAGAAAACGCTTCTACATTATCGCTTCCTACGCCGATATCGGTTGATGACCGAAGGGACACAGGGACAGGTACCTTGTCCCACCATTTTTTTACAACTGGTTTGGTATGGTGGTTACATTCGAGGGGCATGGAGGTATGGGGTGTCGGGTGGCTGGGTAGTGTGAAATGAATAAACAAAAATCCGCCTGGGCTTTGTGTCTTGGGGTTTTTTTATGATCGGGTGTTTATGACACTCTTAAATT
>NZ_JXIQ01000190.1 GCF_000934845.1 Mesobacillus subterraneus | reverse complement strand
GCAACGATAAGTCGAGAAGCCCCCACTTCAAGCCACCTGTAAGGGTGGTAAGTGGTGGGAGTAGTTCACAGCGTCTACCATGTAGATTCGCTTGTCTGTACTTCTTGTTATATTTAAAATCGTACAAGCATATATTGGAACGAGTGTAATTGTTTTCAGTCGAACAATTTTAAGGGAGGTTCGTTTCAAATATGCGTGTATCCAATGTAACGGTCAGAAAAAGGCTTGCTCTCGTTCTTGTAATCGGAATTTTGCTGTTTTTGATCATAGATGTCCGGCTTGGCTATGTTCAATTTATGCTTGGTGACTTTTTGACAGAAAAGGCGAAGGACTCATGGAGCAGGAAAGTTCCGTTCGAACCGCAACGAGGAGAAATTACCGACAGAAATGGAGTGGCACTGGCGACAAATATAAGCACTCCGACTGTTTATGTCGTTCCTCGCCAGGTGAAGGATCCACGGTCTGCGGCAGAAAGCTTGGCCAAAGCATTGAATATGCCAAAGGAAAAGGCGTACCAGCATATTACCAAAAAAACAATGATTGAAAAGATCCCAGAGGGAAGGAAAATCTCCCACGAAAAAGCGAAGGAAATCAGGGCGCTCGATATTAAAGGTGTTTATATCGGGGAAGATTCAAAACGTCATTATCCATATGGTAGCTACCTGTCTCATGTTCTCGGTTTTGCAGGTGTGGATAACCAAGGTTTGATGGGACTGGAATTATACTATGATGAGGAGCTAAAAGGGAAGAAGGGATCTGTGCAATTTTATGCGGATGCCAAACAGCAGCGGATGCCAAACATGGCAGATGACTACGAACCGCCTAAAGATGGGCTAGATCTTAAGCTGACAATCGACAGCAGGGTACAGACCATTATCGAGAGGGAAATGGATATTGCGCAGGCGAAATACAATCCAGATGGGATGATTGCGATCGCGATGAATCCGAAAAATGGGGAAATCCTGGCAATGTCCAGCAGACCTGATTTTGATCCAGCGAATTTTCAAAATGTACCGCCGGAAGTGTATAATAGGAACTTGCCGATCTGGAGTACGTATGAACCTGGATCAACGTTCAAAATCGTTACCCTAGCGGCTGCACTTCAGGAAGGAAAGGTAGATCTAGAAAAGGATCACTTTTATGATTCGGGTTCAGTCGAGGTAGCGGGTGCGAGGATACGCTGCTGGAAAAAGGGTGGACATGGTGATCAAACCTTCCTAGAAGTGGTTGAGAATTCATGCAACCCGGGCTTTGTTGAGCTCGGGGACAGACTTGGAAAAGAAAAACTGTTTCAATATGTAAAGGGTTTTGGCTTTGGCGAAAAAACGGGCATCGACCTCCAGGGAGAAGGCAAGGGAATTCTATTTAATCTCGATAAGGTCGGACCAATTGAACAGGCAACAACAGCGTTTGGTCAAGGTGTATCCGTGACCCCGATTCAGCAGGTTGCTGCTGTTTCAGCGGCGGTAAATGGTGGCATACTTTATACCCCTTATATAGCCAAGGAATTGATTGACCCGATTACGGGGGAAGTTGTGATGGAAAAGACCCCTCAGGCAAAAAGAAGAGTCATTTCGGAGAAAACTTCAAAGGAACTTCGGTATGCACTTGAAAGTGTCGTTGCTAAAGGCTCAGGTAAAAATGCATATGTAGAATCATACAGAATTGGTGGCAAGACAGGTACTGCCCAAAAAGCAAAAGATGGACGTTATCTCGAAAATAACCATATCGTTTCCTTCCTTGGCTTTGCGCCTGCGGATGATCCACAGATTGTGATTTATGTTGCTGTTGATAATCCAAAAGGTACAGTCCAGTTTGGCGGGGTGGTAGCCGCGCCGATTGTCGGGGATATCATGGAAGATAGCCTGAGAGCAATGGAGGTCCCTCCGAGAAAGGATCAAATTGAAAAGGAACTCACATGGCTGGATACACCTATGGTGGAGGTTCCTGATCTTATAGGCTTATCCAAGGATGAACTAAGACAGCAATTGATCCATTTCCAGCTTGATATCGCAAAAGACGGAGAGAAAGTAGTCGAACAGCTTCCCTCACCTGGAGTGAAAATCAAGGAAGGATCGACGATTAGGGTGTATATGAATGATTGACAGAGGCAGCATAGGGTAGAATCAATAGAAGGCGGCGGCAGGATCGAGATCCGCCGCTGCTTTTGCATGCTCCAATAAGCGAAAAAGCATGCGGGGTATTAACAAGATAAATGGATAGTTTCCTATCTTTTGAGGAAAAACGCTGGTGCTTTTTCATCCAAGCGATAGCTAAATTTAGTCTAATAATGTAAAATAAAAGTCGCGATGTTGTTTGAGAGGATTTGATATTTATGAAATTGCACGAATTGATTGGGTATTTACATCCATTCGTGGATTACAAGGGAGAAAACCCTGAGATTACTTCGATTGAAAATGATAACCGACGCGTGAATCCGGGAAGTTTATTTATATGTATTAAAGGCTACACAGTGGATGGCCATGATTTTGCCGGTGCAGCAGTAAGAAATGGAGCGGCGGCAGTTCTTGCCGAGCGTGAGCTTTCTGTCAATGTCCCGGTTATTGTAGTGAAGGATACTATGCGAGCGATGGCGGTGCTTGCCGATGCTTTTTATGACCAGCCAAGCAAGAAACTGCATGTAATTGGAATTACAGGGACGAATGGAAAAACGACTACTAGCCATATTATTGAAAAGATTTTCAAGGATGCTGGTCAAAAAACTGGCTTAATTGGTACAATGTACACTAAAATCGGCGAACAAACTTTTGACGTGAAGAATACTACTCCGGAAAGCCTGACACTGCAGAAGACGTTTAAGAAAATGGTCGATGAACAGGTCGACACAGCTGTTATGGAAGTATCCTCACACGCGTTGGCCTATGGTCGCGTCCATGGTACCGACTATAATGTGGCAGTCTTTACGAATTTGACTCAGGACCATCTCGATTACCATAAAACGATGGACGAATACAAGAAGGCGAAAGGCTTGCTGTTTTCACAGCTAGGCAATACATTCAACCATGAAGCCCCAAAATTTGCTGTTTTGAATGCGGATGATCCGGCCAGTAAGGACTTCGCGATGCTGACAGCTGCTCATTTATTAACCTATGGTATTGACAATTACGCTGACTTGCAGGCAATGAATATCTCCATGACTGCGAGCGGAACAACATTTGATTTGGTCAGTCCATTTGGAACAATGAAGGTAACCATTCAGCTGATCGGCAAGTTTAGTATCTACAATGTCCTTGCAAGCATTGGAGCCGCTCTTGTATCTGGAATTTCTCTGGAGGCAATTATTAAATCAGTAGAACTTGTAAAAGGAGTCTCAGGAAGGTTTGAAGTGGTAGATGCAGGCCAGGATTTCTCTGTCATTGTAGACTATGCCCACACACCAGACAGTCTGGAGAACGTTCTGAAAACCGTGCAGCAATTTGCGCAAAAGAGAATTTTTTGTGTAGTTGGCTGCGGAGGCGATCGTGACCGAACGAAACGGCCGCTTATGGCAAAAATTGCCTGCGAATATGCAACGAATGCCATTTTCACCTCTGACAACCCGCGCAGCGAAGATCCGTCAGCCATCATCAAGGATATGGAAGAAGGAGTCAAGGGGGAAGTGTATACTTCGATTGTTGACCGAAGAGAAGCGATTCAGCATGCCATTAACCATGCCGAAACAGGGGATGTCATCTTGATTGCCGGAAAGGGTCATGAAACGTATCAGCAAATTGGAGACAGAACGTTTGATTTTGATGATAGGATTGTAGCACGTGAGGCGATAGAGGAGAGGTAAAATGCTGACATACCAGGATGTATCGAGACTGTTTTTGAAGGTGAGTGGATTAAAAGAAGCAGAGATTCGCTTTCATACTGTAAGCAGCCAGGCAGATGCCGAACAGCCAAAGGGATTGTTTGTTCCGATTAATGATGAATCTGGAACTTTACAAGAAGCGATTTCGAACGGTGCCGTAGCAGCGCTATGGCCTGAAGGAGTACCAGTTCCGTTCTATACTCCCAATCACTTCCCGATTTTTTTTGCGCAAGATCATTTGAAAGGTTTAGAGGAAATCATGAAATCATACTATAACTATTTGGTAGAACATGAAGAAATAAAGGAAAGAACGAAATTTATTTTCCCAGAAATCGATCTTCTTAATGAAGGGAATAAAACATATCATATAGCTGTGATGGCCGAAAAAATTAATGGGTTTGACGGCAATAGAAGCAAGGCAGGTGAGGAATAACGTGCTCGAGCAAGTTATCTTTTTCACAATATTGATGAGTTTTTTAATTACGGTTCTGCTTTCGCCAGTAGTTATTCCTTTCCTGAAAAGGCTTAAATTTGGTCAGAGCATTAGAGAAGAAGGCCCAAAATCACATCAGAAAAAAACAGGAACTCCGACAATGGGCGGAGTGATGATTTTAGTTTCCATTACCATCACAACGCTTGTTATGGCAGGAAAGTTTTCGGAGCCTACAGTGGAAACCTATCTATTGCTATTTGTCACTTTAGGGTTTGGTCTGCTTGGTTTCATGGACGATTTTATTAAGGTCGTCATGAAGCGAAACCTTGGTTTAACGTCCAAGCAAAAATTACTTGGTCAAATAATCATTTCAGTCATTTTTTTCTTGATTTTCAATCAAAGTGAATTTTCTACAGTCGTCAAGGTCCCGTTAACCGACCTTTCTTTTGACCTCGGTTGGGGATATGCGCTGTTTATCGTTTTTTGGATGGTTGGATTTTCCAATGCCGTTAACTTAACGGACGGGCTTGACGGGCTGGTTTCCGGGACGGCAGCTATTGCTTTTGGTGCGTTAGCTGTGCTCGCATGGAACCAGTCCCAGTACGAACTTTCTATTTTTTCCGTCGCGGTTGTAGGTGCAGTATTAGGATTTCTTGTTTTTAACGCCCATCCTGCAAAAGTGTTCATGGGTGACACTGGCTCTCTTGCATTGGGTGGCGCGATTGCAACTGTCGCAATACTGGCAAATCTTGAAATTATCCTGATCATCATTGGCGGAATTTTCGTGATTGAAACATTATCTGTGATCCTGCAAGTTGTATCATTTAAAACAACAGGAAAAAGGATTTTTCGGATGAGTCCGCTTCACCATCACTATGAAATAATTGGCTGGTCCGAATGGCGGGTAGTAGTGACATTCTGGACGGTAGGCTTGCTGTTTGCGATCTTGGGAATTTATATTGAGGTGTGGATTTAAATGAAAGCTATTAAAACCTATGAACATAAAAAAATTCTCGTTCTTGGCCTCGCCAAGAGCGGGGTAAGCGCAGCTGCTCTGCTACATAAATTAGGCGCTTTCGTAACCGTCAATGACAGCAAACCTTTATCGGAAAATCCCGAAGCACAAGGCTTGCTTGAACAGGGGATCAAAGTGGTCTGCGGGAGTCATCCGATTGAATTGATGGATGAAGGATTCGAACTTGTTGTCAAGAATCCAGGAATTCCGTATTACAATCCAATGATCCAAAAGGCAGAAGAATACGGGATCCCGGTCATTACGGAAGTGGAGTTAGCCTACCAGATTTCAGAGGCGCCGCTAGTAGCGATTACTGGAACGAACGGAAAAACTACAACAACAACCTTGATTTTTGAAATGCTTGAAACGAGCAAGAAACATCCACTGATCGCCGGGAATATTGGAACAGTTGCATCCACTGTGGCCCAAAAAGCAACGGAGGAGAATATGATTGTTATTGAGCTCTCATCCTTTCAATTGATGGGAATCGGTACGTTTAGGCCGAAGATTGCTGTGATCACCAATTTATACGATGCACATCTTGATTATCATGGTTCAAGGGATGAATATTTTGCAGCGAAAGCGTTGATTACGAAGAACCAGACCGAAGAGGACTATCTGATCGTAAACGCTGATCAGGAAGAGGTCTTGAAGATCGCACGCGATTCAAAAGCGCAAATCGTGCCTTTTTCGACGAATGAAGTACTGAACAGCGGCGCATACGTGGATAATGGCTGGATATGCTTCAATGGGGAGCAGATCATGGAAACGAAGGATATTGTCCTACCTGGGAAGCATAATCTCGAAAATATTCTGTCCGCTGTAGCGGCAGCATTACTATCTGGAGCGGATCAAGAAGCGATCATCAAAGTTCTGACTACATTTGTTGGTGTCCGCCATAGACTACAATATGTTGGAAATATTGCTGGCCGGAAATTTTACAATGACTCAAAAGCAACAAATATTCTGGCAACTGAAAATGCCCTGGCGGCTTTTGAAGAGCCAATCGTATTGCTGGCCGGAGGCTTAGACCGAGGGAATTCCTTCAACCAACTTATCCCCTCTTTAAAAAACGTCAAAGTATTGATTACTTTTGGAGAGACTGCTGAAAAAGTAGGACAGGCTGGATACGAAGCGGGAATAAAAACGATTCTTCGCGTCGATAATGTGGAAAAGGCCGTTCCCGTGGCTTTCCAATATTCAGTACCCGGAGATGTGATCCTGCTCTCGCCAGCGTGTGCAAGCTGGGATCAATATAAAACTTTTGAAGTCAGGGGAGACATGTTTATCGAGGCCGTGCATAAGCTTAGGTAAGGGCTTGTCTTGAACAACTTGACTCAGGTTGCCTGTCATTGATTGCAGGCTGGATGGGAAGCGGCATATGAGCCCTAAATCATACAGCCGAGGTGTTTGCATTGCCAACGAAAAAATCGACCCCAGATATGTTCCTGATGATTGTCACCTTTGCACTTTTGACGGTGGGACTAATTATGGTTTACAGCGCAAGTGCTGTCTGGGCTGACTATAAATTTCAGGACTCTTTCTTTTTTGCGAAACGGCAGCTGCTATTTGCAGGAGTAGGTATTATCACGATGTTTTTTATCATGAATATTGAGTACTGGACATGGCGAACTTGGGCTAAAACCATTTTGATTATCTGTTTTGTTCTGTTAATTCTTGTGTTAATTCCTGGAATAGGGAATGTGCGAAATGGCTCAAGGAGCTGGATTGGCATCGGCGCGTTCTCGGTTCAGCCATCAGAATTCATGAAGCTAGCGATGATTGCGTTTCTCGCAAAGTTTTTGGCCGAAAACCAGAAGGCTATCACCTCTTTTAAAAAAGGTCTTGTACCCTCACTGGGACTTGTTTTTTTGGCATTTGGTCTGATAATGCTGCAACCGGACCTCGGTACAGGAACAGTGATGGTCGGCACTTCCGTTGTCATCATTTTTATCGCTGGAGCAAGAATCAGTCATTTCGTGGGCCTTGGTCTCCTGGCTGTTGCAGGGTTTGTTGGCTTAATTGCCTCTGCCCCTTACAGAATAAAACGGATTACTTCCTTTCTAGATCCATGGCAAGACCCACTTGGAAGCGGGTTCCAAATGATTCAATCACTCTATGCCATAGGACCGGGAGGATTGTTTGGGCTAGGGCTAGGACAAAGCCGGCAAAAGTTCTTTTATCTTCCGGAACCACAGACGGATTTTATCTTTGCGATTTTGGCTGAAGAACTCGGATTCATCGGAGGGTCCTTGGTTCTTCTCTTATTCTCTATCCTCCTCTGGAGAGGCATCAGAATCGCGCTAGGGGCACCCGATTTGTTCGGTACATTTCTGGCAACTGGCATCATTGCGATGATCGCCATCCAGGTTATGATCAATATCGGTGTGGTTACGGGCCTCATGCCTGTTACAGGAATCACCCTCCCATTTCTTAGTTATGGAGGATCTTCCCTGACATTGATGCTAATGGCTGTTGGAGTGCTGCTCAATATCAGCCGTTACTCGAGGTATTAAACCATACAACAATGAATGGACCCTGGAAATCAGGGTCTTTTGTTTGTGGTTTTTGCGGGATACAAGGTAGAGCTCTTGAATTTTGGACATTTCTTTTATTATGTTAGGATTTTTCCTATGTTCATGCTATATTACAGTTAAATAACAATCCTTTTAAAAACTGTTATGCAGTTTAGAATATAGTAGAATAGGGTAAAACCGGAGAGTGTCTTTTTTAATGGCAGTCTTACGGAACTGATGCTTACATGTTGGTCCATTTTAGAAAAGAGATAAGTTATTGAGGTGTAGAAAATGAGAATTGCAGTTAGCGGCGGCGGTACAGGAGGACATATATATCCTGCGCTTGCACTAATCAGGGAAATTCACAAAAAGGATGAAGATGTTGAGTTTCTATACATAGGAACAAAATCGGGTCTTGAAAGCACGCTCGTGCCGAGGGAGAAAATTCCTTTTAAGTCCATACATATTACAGGCTTCAAGCGGAAACTTTCCTTTGAAAACGTAAAAACGGTGCTGCGATTCCTGAAGGGTGTAAGAGATAGTAAAAAAATGCTCAAAGAATTCCATCCTGATGTCGTCATTGGTACAGGCGGCTATGTATGTGGTCCGGTGGTCTATGCAGCTGCTAAAATGGGCATACCAACCATTGTCCACGAACAAAATAGCGTACCAGGTTTGACCAATAAATTTCTGAGTCGATACGTTGACAAGATTGCCATCTGCTTCGAGGAAGCAAGGCAGTTTTTCCCGGAACAAAAGGTCGAAATGACCGGTAATCCCCGTGCGTCTGAAGTGTTGGGCCAGGATGGAATCAAAGGAAGGCTGTCGACTGGCCTAAAACTTAAAGTCCCGACCGTGCTAATCTTCGGCGGGAGCAGGGGTGCCAAGCCGATTAATGAAGCGGTCATCAAAAGTCTGACAGAGTTAAGCAGCAAACCATATCAAGTATTATATGTAACTGGCGATAGCCATTTCGAAGAAGTCCAGCAAGAGGTTGAACTTGTCGGCAATCCAGAAAACGTGATTATCAAACCGTTTATACACAATATGCCAGAAGTCCTGGCCGGTGTGGATTTGACAGTGGCTAGGGCGGGAGCGACGACGCTTGCTGAACTGACTTCTCTCGGAATCCCAAGCATATTGATTCCCAGTCCATATGTAACAGATAACCACCAGGAAAAAAATGCCCGAGCTTTGAGTGAGAAGGGAGCGGCACGACTGCTGCTTGAAAAAGACTTAACCGGGCCAAAACTGGTGGAGAGCATTGACCAAATTCTCGGGCAGGAACAGAAGTTGGCTGACATGAAAAAAGCAGCAAAGAAGCTTGGCATGCCCGATGCGGCTCAGAGGGTTTATCATTTAATAAAGGAAATAGCGGCAAAGTAGCCTATTGGGCTTATGCTGCATAAACTGCTGTATTAAGGCTGCATCGTGAAAGGAAGATTAATTATGAAGGGTCTTGCTAGCAAACTTAGAGAAATGAATATCGGAACGGTAAAGGAACATGAGCCGCTCGCGAATCATACATCAATGAAAATTGGCGGTCCTGCAGACATACTAATTGAGCCTTCTTCAATTGAAAATCTGAAAAAGGCAGTGGAAGCTATTAAGGAAACTGGAGTGAACTGGACGGTAATCGGCAGAGGTTCCAATCTTCTCGTTTCGGATAAAGGGATTGAAGGCGCAGTAATCAAGCTAGGATCTGGAATGGATGATTTGAAGATGGAAGGCACTACAGTCACGGCCTATGCAGGCCTTTCCCTTGTAAACTTTGCAATCACCATTAGTCGCAAAGGGCTTTCCGGCCTTGAATTTGCCGGAGGTATCCCTGGATCGGTCGGAGGCGCCGTCTATATGAATGCAGGAGCCCATGGGTCTGATATTTCCAAAATACTGGAGAAAGCTTATGTGTTGTTTGAAGATGGCTCCCTGGGGTGGCTTTCGAAAGAAGCAATGAAGTTTTCTTATCGAACCTCAGTCCTCCAAAAGGAGCTTCCTGGCATCGTGGTCGCTGCTGTTTTCCAGTTGAAGGAAGGGAACAAAGAGGAGATCGTAGCAGAGCTTCAAAAAAACAAGGATTATCGGAAAGAGACACAGCCATACAATTATCCAAGCTGCGGCAGTGTGTTCAGGAATCCCCTTCCTGAACATGCAGGTAATTTGATCGAAAAGTCCGGTCTAAAGGGCCATCAAATTGGCGGTGCGCAAATCTCCGAGCTTCATGGAAATTTCATTGTGAATAAAGGCGATGCAACGGCGGAGGATGTTCTCGGTCTGATCCAGCATGTCAAGGATACAGTAATGGATTTACATGGGGTGAAAATGGAGACAGAGGTAGAAATTATTGGACGGAAATAGTAGGAAAGTGAATCAAGCTGTAAAATTCTGTGATATAATAAATCATTAGATTCAGCAAAGAGACGGCATGAATTTCATGCATGCCGTTCGGTTTTCACAATTACTGGACAAGATACCTACCTGCTGTTAAAAGGCTTTAGTCAGCAAACTGGTTCTTTGAACGACCTGCCATTAAGGGATGGGCTTTTTAGCGGATTAAAGAGGGGAATGAATATGGAAAAGCGGAAAATCGTCTCGCTTGAGGACCGAATTCCTAAACTGAAACTGGAGAGAAGAAAAAAAGCCAATCGCAGGCTAACCATGCTGCTAGCTTTATTTTTCCTATTGATTGCAGGGATAATTTATTTCCAGTCACCGCTTAGCAAGGTGAAAGAAATTACTGTTTCGGGTAACCATTCGTATACTTTTGACCAAATGGTTGAGCGAACGGGCTTGTCTCTGGAAACGAATATTTGGAAGATCAACAAGGGAGAGGTTGAAAAAAAGCTGGAAAGTATCGCAGAAATTAAAAACGCTACGGTCCATGTTAAACTGCCGAATACAGTGGAGATTAAAATCGAGGAGAATGACAGGCTAGCGTATATCTCAAAAGGAAAGAGCTTCTACCCGGTTCTGGAAAATGGTCATATACTTGGGGAGAAACAAATGGATGAAATTCCAGTGAACGCACCAATCTTGATCGGTTTTAATGAAGGAGAAGTATTGGACGAAATGCTGGCATCCCTTGAAAAATTACCTGAAGAGGTCATCAATTCCATCTCTGAAATTCACTCAAAGCCGGAGAAAACGGATCAATATTTGATCAGGCTTTATATGAACGATGGATTTGAAGTGAATGCGACACTTCGGACTTTTTCAGAAAAAATGACCCATTACCCGTCGATTGTCAGCCAGCTTGACCCTAATAAAAAGGGTGTCATTGATCTCGAGGTGGGCTCTTATTTTAAAGCATATGAAGCAGAGGAAGCTGAAAAAGTTGAAATGGAACAAGAAAATGGACAGTAACCGAGTAGTTCTTTCGATTGTTTTCCTGGTTCTTGGCTTCATGATCGCTTTTTCATTCCGTGTGACCAAGGATGATGGCGATCAAGGCAACCGATTGACGGACAGGCAGTGGGAACAGCATATTAGCCTGCGAAACCAGTTAATTGAACAGGAAGAAAAAAATCGCGAACTACAGAAAGAATTGAATGCCAAGCAGGAAAAGGTAAGGGAAATTGAAACCAGCCTCTCTAAGGAGGCCCAAGTTTTTTTTAACATGGCGGAAGACGCTGAAAAGTACCGGATGTTCCTTGGTAAGGTTAAGGTCAGCGGAAAAGGTGTGAAAGTAACGCTTGCTGATGGGGAGTACGATCCGAATGAAGAGAATATTAATAATTATCTTGTCCATGAACAACATGTTTTTAAAGTGATTAATGAACTGTATATTTCGGGTGCAGCAGCAATTGCAGTGAATGGCCAGAGAATAGCGCATAATTCCTATATATTATGCACTGGCCCGGTTATTACCGTGGATGGCTATCAGCACCCTGCTCCGTTTGAAATCACTGCGATTGGTGACCCTGAAGTCCTTTCCTCCGCCTTGAATATTACCGGCGGGGTAAAAGACCAGCTCGTAAATGACCAAATTGTATTTTCATTGGAAAAACAGTCGGAAATTACGATGGAACCGTTACTTGGAAATTAACTCTTTTACTTATAAGGAAATTTATGGATTCCTGAATGAAAATACGAAAAGGCCTTGTAGAAAGCCAGGTGAAATACGATGGGGCGACCTAAAAATCTTAGCTTCAGCTTGATTGCTGCAATAATTGGCTTAATGGTCGCCATTCAGTTTCAAACCGTCAAGGAGCCAGAAGTTCGGGATACACGAGACACATGGCAGCTTCGGGAGGATTTAATGAAAGAGAAGGAATTGCAGTCTAGGCTGCTCCTTGAAATCAGATCGAACGAAGAAAAACTCACCAAGTATGAAACTGAACGGCAGCAAAGCAAAGAAGAAGTACTCCGTGAAACACTCGCTGAATTGAAGGTGGAAGCTGGATTGGAAGAGATGAAGGGCCCTGGAATTTCCCTGTCGATTGAGCCGGCGTTCAATCTAATTGTCGAGGGGGACAATCCTCCTTCTGTTTCTCCTGACTTGCTCAAGAGGCTCTTAAATGAATTAAATATGTATGGAGCGAAGCACATTTCAGTTGACGGGGAACGGGTCATCAATACAACGGTCATTCGGGACATTAACAGGGTGACAAAAATCAACAACCATTCCCTGAACCGCTTTCCCATTGAAGTGAAGGTTATTGCTGAGAACAGGGATACTGCTGAAAAACTATACAACCGAATGAAAATTTCAGCGGTAGCCGATGATTTCTTTATTGATAATCTGGAAGTAAAAGTAAACCAGCCAGTCGGAGACTTGGTCGTGCCTGCTTATCAGGATACGATTAGGATCAGATACATGGAATCTGCAACATCAGGAAAAGGGGGAGGCAACGGATAATGTGGCTTCCAATAATGGGGTTGATCATCGGTGCCATCATAGGCCTGTTAACCGATATCCGCATCCCAGACGAATACGCGAATTATTTATCCATCGCAATCCTTGCAGCCCTTGATACATTGTTTGGCGGGATTCGGGCACAGCTTCAAAATATTTACGATGAAAAGGTTTTTGTTTCAGGTTTCTTTTTTAATATAATCCTTGCTGCAAGTTTAGCTTTTCTAGGTGTTCATCTTGGTGTAGACTTGTATTTAGCAGCCGTCTTTGCCTTCGGGGTAAGACTGTTTCAGAATATAGCGGTCATCAGGAGAATAATGTTGACAAAATGGTCCACAACAAGTAAAAGACAGAAAAAAAATTGAATTTTTAAAAGGGAAATATGTAATCGCGACGAATAAAGTAATTAAATAAGAAAAGTGTAAGCTTCAGCCCCGACAAGTGCTGGGCTGGTCCATTTTCAAAAAGAAATCGCAATTAGATAACAGAGTGATAATTGTTGTTCAAACACTAGGATTCATTGAAGGAGGTGCCACAGAATGAACAGCAATGATATATATGTAAGTCTTGACATCGGTACATCCAGTGTTAAGGTTATCATTGGGGAAATGGTTAATGATACACTAAATATAATTGGTGTTGGCAATGTGAAGTCTGAAGGATTGAGGAAGGGCTCCATTGTTGATATAGATGAAACCGTTCATTCTATTAAAAGGGCAATTGAACAGGCTGAAAGAATGATAGGTTTAAAGATTAATCAGGTGATCGTTGGGGTCACCGGCAATCATGTTTCACTTTTGCCATGCCATGGTGTGGTTGCGGTTTCCAGCGACAATCGCGAAATTGCAAACGAAGATGTTGCGAGAGTCATTGATGCTGCACAGGTTGTATCAATCCCGCCTGAGCGAGAGATAATAGACGTGATTCCAAAGCAATTTATTGTGGACGGACTTGATGAGATCAATGATCCTAGAGGCATGATCGGTGTCAGGCTTGAAATGGAAGGAACGATCATTACTGGATCAAAGACAATCTTACATAATACTCTTCGTTGTGTGGAGCGTGCTGGACTTGAAATTGTGGATATAGGCCTTCAGCCTCTTGCTGCCGGTGCATTCGCACTTTCGAAGGATGAGAAGAATATGGGTGTCGCAATGATTGACATCGGCGGCGGTTCATCAACTGTTGCTGTATTCGAAAATGGACACTTGCGGGGAACATCTGTTATACCGGTTGGAGGAGACCATATTACTAAGGATTTATCCATTGGATTGCGTACAACGACCGAAGAAGCGGAGCAGCTAAAATTAAAGCATGGACATGCCTTTTACGACCATGCTTCCGAAGATGAGGTATTTGAAGTCTCAATCATTGGCAGCGACCAGCATCAGCAGTTCAACCAACTAGAGGTAGCCGACATCATTGAAGCAAGAATGGAAGAAATCTTCTCCCTTGTCCAGGATGAGTTGAAACATATGAACATCAGGGACCTGCCTGGCGGATTTGTCCTTACCGGAGGAACAGCCAATATGCAGGGAGTGATGGAGCTAGCCCAGGACATTTTTCAAAGCAGGGTTAGGATTGCCATTCCAGACTATATTGGCGTCAGGGAACCTCAATATACGACTGCAGTAGGATTGATTCAGTTTGCTTATAGAAACGCCAAATTAAAAGGAAAGAAAATGGAAGCTGCGTTTGGCGAATTAGAACCGAAAGAAAAGAGAGCTCAAAAACAGCCGCATCCAAAATCGAAGCCTGAGAAACAGCCTGAAGAAAAAGTCACCTCAAGAATGAAAAAATTTCTTGGCTACTTTTTTGAATAATCAGACTAACAGGAAATCGACGAATTAGGAGGATTTGTCATGTTGGAATTTGATACAAATTTAGATTCACTTGCTACTATAAAAGTTATCGGTGTTGGCGGCGGCGGAAATAATGCGGTTAACCGAATGATTGAACACGGCGTACAAGGTGTGGAATTTATTGCGGTAAATACCGACGCACAGGCGCTAAACCTTTCCAAAGCAGAAATTAGAATGCAGATCGGCGCAAAGCTTACCCGCGGACTAGGCGCGGGTGCCAATCCTGAAGTAGGAAAGAAGGCTGCCGAAGAAAGCAAAGAACAAATCGAAGAAGTGCTGAAAGGTGCGGATATGGTATTTGTTACTGCCGGCATGGGCGGAGGAACTGGAACAGGTGCAGCTCCTGTAATCGCTCAAATTGCGAAAGACCTTGGTGCTTTGACAGTGGGGGTTGTAACACGTCCCTTTACTTTTGAAGGCCGCAAGCGGGCAGGACAAGCCGCAAACGGAATCTCGTCCATGAAGGCAGCGGTTGATACGTTAATCGTCATTCCAAACGACCGTTTGCTTGAAATCGTTGATAAGAGCACCCCGATGCTAGAAGCGTTCCGTGAAGCGGATAATGTTCTTCGCCAAGGTGTTCAAGGGATTTCTGACTTAATTGCTACACCGGGATTGATCAACCTCGACTTTGCTGATGTAAAGACAATTATGTCCAATAAAGGATCCGCATTGATGGGTATTGGGGTTGCATCCGGGGAAAACCGTGCAACGGAAGCGGCTAAAAAAGCCATTTCCTCTCCATTGTTGGAAACATCTCTTGATGGAGCCCAAGGAGTATTGATGAATATCACCGGCGGCTCAAACCTAAGTTTGTATGAAGTCCAAGAAGCTGCTGACATTGTTGCTTCTGCTTCAGATCAGGAAGTAAACATGATTTTTGGTTCAGTGATTAATGACGACTTAAAAGATGAAATTATCGTCACAGTGATTGCAACAGGCTTCAATGAGGAAGTTGTCCAACCTAAGCCGACTAGGCCGGGTTTTGGAGGGCAAAAGCCAGGGATGGGTGCAATGAAACGTGAACAGCCTAAACGGGAGGAAATCCAGCAGGAAGCACCACGAAACAATCCATCATCACAAGCGGATGATGCGCTTGATATTCCAACATTCCTGCGCAACCGTAACAGAAGGCACTGATTTAATAAGATAAGACGAAAAGCATAGCCGTGGGCTATGCTTTTTTGTGTGGAAGAGAATAGCCTAGCAGACTACTTCTTCCTTGAAAAACAGAAAATTGACAAAATCCGAAGGGATCAGCGAAAATCTCTGTTGATTTATTGCCATAATGTGACACACTTCCTAAGCTAATGACGATATACTGTTTCGTAACGGAATGATAGATCAAGAGGGGAATTTGATTTATCACCATGATCTGGTAGAAACCGGTATTTGATTTTTCCGGAATGCAGCCGAAAATTGTTTCTTTGCCTATATCGGCTTGAGAACAGCTGACGAACAAAGCAGTAAGTCGTCTGTTAGTGTACAGGAGGATGAGAGGTGAAGATTTATCTTGATGTAATTTGGGCATTAAATCTGTTATTTGATACATTCCTTTTATATTTGACTGCCATCATCCTGAAGAGGCAGATCAAGTTTTGGCGGTTGACGGCAGCAGGAGCTATTGGTTCAGTGCTCATTCTATTATCGATAACACCATTTCATGCTGCAGCCGGGCATCCGGTTGGAAAACTAGTCTTTTCCATTTTGATGGTGTTAACCGCTTTTGGCTATAAAAGAATGCGGTTTTTCGTTAAAGCACTTATGACCTTCTATGTTACCACTTTTCTGTTGGGAGGCACTTTGACAGGAGTCCATTATTTCATTCAATTTGATCTGAATTTGGCTTCGAATGTCGCTATGAATCATATAAAAGGTTTTGGTGACCCGGTCAGCTGGCTGTTTGTGTTATTGGGTTTTCCGCTTGCTTGGCATTTTTCCAGACGGAATATCGAACAATTTGAAATGACGAAAATCCAATATGAGTCACTTGCAGATGTGGAAGTGAAATTCATGGAGATGGAATTTTCGATTAGAGGATTGATTGACAGCGGGAACCAGTTATATGATCCGATTTCAAAACTGCCGGTCATGATTTTATCCATCAACCACTGTTATGATCAAATACCAGATACAATCAAACGGATAGCCGAAAATCCAGAGTGTGTATTGTCAGGCGACGAACAACTTGCCAAGCAGTTTGAAAATCGAATGAGAATCATTCCATATAAAGTGGTCGGACAAGAGCATCAATTAATCATCGCTTTTCAGCCTGATTTGATCATGATCACCACGAAAGAGGGAATCTACAAAGCAGAGAAGAGTTTACTTTCGTTCACAGTGCAGGAGTTATCGGCAGATGGAAGTTTCCAGTGCATCATCCATCCTAAAATGCTTGCGGGAATGACAAAGTCTGAGCAGGCAGTGATGGTCAGTTAATATAACTATACTCGAAAATACATAATTTAGAAGGAGGACAATCAATGAAAAATTTGCGGCTCCGGTTATCCTATTACTGGTATAAATTATTAATAAAACTAGGCTTGAAAACAGATGAAATATTTTATATCGGCGGTAGCGAAGCTTTGCCTCCTCCTTTGTCGAAGGAAGAGGAAGAAGTGCTGTTGAATAAACTTCCCAATGGGGATAAGGCAGCGAGATCTATACTAATCGAGAGAAACCTGAGACTTGTCGTTTACATTGCCCGAAAATTTGAAAACACAGGCATCAATATTGAGGACTTGATCAGTATCGGGACAATTGGCTTAATTAAAGCGGTAAATACATTTAATCCGGAGAAAAAAATCAAACTTGCAACGTATGCCTCCAGATGCATTGAAAATGAGATTCTTATGTATCTTAGGAGAAATAATAAGATTCGTTCAGAGGTCTCCTTTGACGAGCCGCTCAACATTGATTGGGATGGAAATGAGCTTCTTCTATCAGATGTACTTGGCACGGATGATGATATTATCACGAAGAATCTCGAATCGAATGTTGATAAAAAACTGCTCGTAAATGCGCTTCAGCAGCTTTCTGACCGGGAAAAACAGATAATGGAATTGCGTTTTGGACTTGGCAGCGGCGAGGAAAAAACGCAAAAGGATGTAGCGGATATGCTTGGAATTTCGCAATCTTATATTTCCCGCCTCGAAAAGCGAATCATCAAACGCTTAAGAAAAGAATTCAATAAAATGGTATAGCAGAAAAATTTTTTTGGAGAATTTTTTATAAACAAGGACAACCAAGCGGTTTTGCCAGCTTCGTTATGTTAAGACGACTCGTCCTCATGATAACAAGTGCATATTTTTCCTTCCTGCGGAGATACTGATTTTTGACAGCAGCTCCTGTGAGGAGGGAAAAGATTGACACGAAACAAAGTAGAAATTTGCGGTGTTGATACAGCAAAGCTTCCCGTACTGAAAAACGAGGAAATGAGAAAACTATTTCGAGAAATGCAAAGCGGAGACATCACCGCGAGAGAAAAACTGGTGAATGGGAACTTAAGGCTTGTTTTGAGTGTGATCCAGCGTTTTAACAACCGGGGTGAGTTTGTCGACGATTTGTTTCAAGTCGGATGTATCGGACTTATGAAATCTATTGATAATTTTGATCTGGGACAGAATGTAAAATTTTCAACCTATGCCGTCCCGATGATCATCGGCGAAATTAGACGGTATTTAAGAGATAATAATCCTATCAGAGTCTCGCGTTCACTCAGGGATATTGCGTACAAAGCACTGCAAGTCCGTGAAAGGCTTATGGCTGAGGTTTCGAGGGAGCCGACTGCTGAGGAGATTGCAAAGGTACTTGATGTACCGCACGAAGAAATTGTTTTCGCACTCGATGCCATCCAAGATCCAGTATCTTTGTTTGAGCCAATCTATAATGATGGCGGGGATCCGATCTATGTGATGGATCAGCTTAGTGATGAACGGAACAAGGATACGAATTGGATTGAGGAGATTGCCCTTAAAGAAGGGATGAGACGCCTAAACGACAGAGAAAAGCTTATTTTAAGAAAAAGGTTTTTCCAGGGAAAGACACAAATGGAAGTTGCCGATGAAATCGGAATTTCCCAGGCACAGGTATCCCGGCTGGAAAAAGCGGCGATCAAACAAATGAATAAAAATATCCAAAGCTAAGCTGCCATAATTGGCAGCTTTTTATTTTTTTACAGCGCTGACAGGAGAGCCTCCAGCTTCTGCATTTGTGGACGATTTCGAATTCGGTACACAATCATACATTTTTTTTGGATTCATATAATGCTGTAAGGGGTGTAAACTCCACAGCGAAAACCGGAGGGATCTAAATGGTAAAGGTTACCGAGTTTCAAGTCAAAGATGTCGTCAATGTATCCGATGGGAAAAGGCTTGGGAACATTGAAGATTATGAAATTAATTTAACTACCGGTAAAATTGAGGCAGTCGTCATTGGGAGTGCTGGCAAAGTACTAGGTTTCTTCGGGAAGGACGATGAGGTTGTCATTCCATGGAGGAATATCCTGAAAATTGGGGAAGATGTTATTTTGGTCCGCTATAAGGACAGCGGCGAAGGTCTGCAGCACGACGATCGGGAAGAGTAGTATCATAACACTGTTGATTGCGGCATGTGTGTGGTAAACTAGACAAAAACATGTGAGGGATAAAGATATGGAGCCATTCATCTTAAAAAACCCGGAGTTTTTTATTTTAAAAGAATGGATGGAACGATTTCCTGGACTTGAGGCTGGGTTTACGACAAAAAATGGTGGAGTGAGCCAGCTGCAGGCTTTTTCAGGGTTGAATTTTGCTTTCCATGTGGGGGATGATCCGTCCTCCGTTTGCGAAAATCGCCTGCTATTGGCGAATAAGATTGATTTTCCCCTTCCTAGCTGGGTTGGCGCTGAACAAACACATGGCATCCAGATTGCAAAAATCGACAAAGCGGACCAAGGAAAAGGCTCCAGCGATTATCGCTCCTCGTTCCTGGCCACGGATGGTTTTTTGACGTTACAGCGAGGCATTCTGCTGACACTTTGTTTTGCGGATTGCGTACCTTTGTATTTTATAGAACCAGAAACGAAAATGATTGGCATTGCTCATGCTGGATGGAAAGGTACCGTCCACGGCATTGCAGCAGAGATGATTAGCAAATTTAAACAAAATGGGGCGAATTCGGACAAAATTTTGGTCATTATTGGCCCATCAATATGCAAAAAATGTTATATTGTTGATGAGAGAGTTATCAATTTAGTAAAAAATAGACTAGATGGTGTCGAGAAATTGCCATATAATCAAATTAGTGAAGGACAATATTCTCTCGATTTACAAGAATTAAACCGCGATATTTTAGTGAAGGCCGGAATCAAAGACGAGAATATTGAAACAACCGAATACTGTACCAGCTGTCATAGCGAGCATTTTTATTCCCACAGAAGGGATAAGGGAAATGCAGGCCGCATGATCGCATATATCGGGTGGAAGGAGGATAGCCGTCCATAATGAATGTCGCAAAAAATCTGGAGGTTATCCAGGATCAAATAGCAAATGCCTGCAAGGCTTCGGGCCGAAGTTGTGACGAGGTGAAAATTATTGCAGTAACGAAATATGTTTCCCCAGAAAGGGCACAGCAAGCGATCGATGCGGGGGTAATCCATCTCGGTGAAAACAGAGAGGAAGGATTGCTCGATAAAATCAGTCATCTGCGGGACAAGCCCATCTGGCACTTTATTGGGACTTTGCAAACAAGAAAAGTAAAGAACATCATCGATCATGTTACATATATCCATTCACTGGACAGGCTGTCGCTGGCAAAAGAAATAAATAAGCGAGCCAATTCAAAGGTAAAATGTCTCATCCAGGTGAATGCTTCTAGGGAAGAGAGCAAGCATGGCCTAGATCCCGAAGATGTCACAGGCTTTATTCAAGCATTGAAACAATATCCTCATATCGAGGTCAGCGGTTTGATGACGATGGCCCCCTTAACTGAAGATGAACAAATAATCAAGGATTGCTTCAGGAAACTGAAAACTCTTCGGGCAGAGGTCCAGCAGCTTGAACTGGATTATGCACCTTGTCATGAATTGTCCATGGGGATGTCTAATGATTTTAAAATAGCGGTTGAAGAGGGGTCCACTATGGTGCGAATTGGTACAGCCCTAGTAGGCAATGAATCGGAGGTGCAGTAATATGAGTTTAAAATCAAAAATAAAGACATTTTTTTTCCTGGAAGATGAATATGACTATAAAGATGAGGAAATGCTCGAGGAAGAAACGGAGCCCTTCAAGCCTAACAAGCAGGCTGTCCAGCAAAAACAGAATGTAGTAAGCCTTCAAAGCGTGCAAAAAGCATCTAAGGTGATCCTTATGGAACCAAGGATGTATGCCGAAGCACAGGAAATCGCTGACCATTTAAAAAATCGCCGGGCTGTCGTCGTGAACCTTCAGCGTATTGAACAAGACCAGGCGAGAAGGATTGTGGATTTTTTAAGCGGGACCGTGTACGCCATCAGCGGAGATATCCAGCGGATTGGCATGAATATCTTTTTATGTACCCCGGATAATGTGGAAGTGTCAGGGAATATTTCTGAGCTGATGCAAGAACGGGATAACCAAGAGTCGAGGTGGTAGGGTTAATGAATATAGTAATTGGATTAATCGCCCAACTAATAGGGATTTATCAATGGGCTTTGATAATTTATATTTTCATGTCATGGTTCCCTAATGCTAGGGAAACAGCAATCGGTCAATTTTTAGCGCGAATTTGCGAGCCATTCCTGGAGCCGTTTCGTCGAATTGTGCCTTCTATCGGCATGATTGACATTTCGCCAATTGTGGCATTCCTCGTATTGCGATTTGCCATTAGCGGCTTATACCAGCTGGCCACGTGGTTTTAATATCATCGATTTATCGGCAGGGTCTGATTTTAGGCCCTGCTTATTTTTCTATTAAAGGAGTGCCATATGAGTATTTACCAGCATTTCCGTCCTGAGGAACGGGAATTTATCGACCAGGTGATTAACTGGAAAGAATACGTTGAGCAAAATTATGCTCCTAAGTTGACTGATTTCCTGGATCCGCGGGAACAGCAAATTTTAAAAACCGTCATCGGAAAGCATCCTGATGTGAAATGGGAATTGTTTGGCGGGGCTTCAGGTACGGAGAGAAAACGGGCATTTCTGTTTCCGGCGTATTTGGCAGTAAACGAAGAGGATTTCCAACTTAAGCTGTTTGGCATCGAGTACCCTAGTAAGTTCGTGAACATCGAACATCGACAAGTACTCGGAAGCTTGATGTCCCTAGGTCTGAAGCGGGGAAAATTTGGCGATATCTTGATTGATGGAGATACCGTTCAATTTTTTGCTGTTTCTGAAATCGCCGACTATATTAGACTGCAGCTTGAATCGATTGGCAGAGCTTCCATCCGCTTGACGGAGCTTTCGCTGGAAAATGCTGTGACGATCGATGATGAATGGAATGAAATGAGCACGACTGTTTCATCTTTAAGACTAGACACAGTCTTGTCTGGTATCTTTAATCTTTCCCGGCAAAAATCCCAGCTTTTGATCCAGCATGGGCAAGTGAAAGTCAATTGGACAGCTATCGAAAATACAGCTTTTGAATGCGGTGAAGGAGACGTCCTCTCTGCACGTGGGTATGGGCGCGCGAAAATCATTACGGTCGAAGGGAAAACAAAAAAAGATAAATATCGGGTTATTGCCGGAAGAAAAAAATAATTATATAGTAAGGAAGAAGGGTTTTCAGCGTTTTTGTCGAATCATAGCTTTAAGTACATAGGATGAAATGAAATGGGAGGTGGCGTAATGCCTTTAACGCCGTTAGATATACACAACAAAGAATTTAATAAGGGATTTCGCGGATATGATGAAGATGAAGTAAATGAGTTTCTTGACCAGGTGATCAAGGACTATGAAATTATCATCCGAGAGAAAAAAGAACTTGAAGAAAAGATGAGTGAACTGAATTCAAGGCTTGGCCATTTCACAAATATAGAAGAAACCTTGAATAAATCCATTGTCATCGCGCAGGAAGCAGGAGAAGAAGTCCGCCGCAATGCGCTAAAGGAAGCGAAGCTGATCGTCAAGGAAGCGGAAAAGAACGCTGACAGAATCATTAACGAATCCTTATCCAAAGCAAGAAAAATCGCCTTGGAAATTGAAGAATTAAAGAAGCAGTCCAAAGTATTCAGGACAAGATTTAAGATGCTGATTGAAGCGCAGCTCGACATGCTTACTACGGATGATTGGGATCACCTGCTGGAATATGAATTGGATTCAACTGAATTGAAGTCCGCTGCAAGAGAAGAAGAAGATTCACTGGCTTGACGCAAGTACGCTATTTCGCATATAATTCATAACAAAGTGCATTACATGACAGAAACGATGACAGGGACAGTATGGCGTTCTAGCAGCTTGCTTTTTCAGCGAAATGGGGAAGGTGGAAGCCCATTGCAAGCGGATTGCCAGAAAATCACCCGATAGTTCCGAACTGAACATCCAAACAGGATCAGTAAGTACAGGCGTGACATTCGCGTTAAGAATGCTAAGAGGGCAGGATTAACACTTCTTGTCTATTTAGGGTGGTACCGCGGGAATAAAAACCTTCTCGTCCCTTTCCAGGGATGGGAAGGTTTTTTTATTTTCCGGAATCGTTATTTTCATGGATGCAACGGGAAAATTAGGAGGATCAATGGAATGGAATACAAAGACACTTTGCTCATGCCGAATACCGAGTTTCCAATGCGCGGGAACCTTCCAAACCGGGAACCGGAAATTCAGGCAAAATGGGAAGAAATGAAAATTTACGAAAAAGTCCAGAAGCATACAGAAGGCCGCCCGCTGTTCATCCTGCATGATGGACCTCCATATGCAAATGGCGATATCCATATGGGCCATGCATTGAATAAAATCTTAAAAGACTTTATCGTTCGCTACAAGTCAATGAGCGGTTTTTGTTCACCGTATGTTCCTGGATGGGATACACATGGTTTGCCGATTGAGCAGGCCCTGACCAACAAGGGAGTCAAACGCAAGGAAATGACTGTCGCTGAATTCAGGAAGCTTTGTGAAGAGTATGCATATGAGCAAATTCACAATCAACGAGAGCAGTTTAAGCGTCTTGGCGTCAGAGGCGACTGGGAAAATCCTTATATCACACTGAAACCAGAATATGAGGCACAGCAGATTAAGGTGTTCGGTGAGATGGCCAAAAAAGGGTATATCTACAAAGGGAAAAAGCCGGTTTATTGGTCACCATCCAGTGAATCTGCGCTTGCTGAAGCAGAAATCGAATATCAGGATAAACGTTCAGCTTCCATTTATGTTGCTTTCCCAGTAAAAGACGGTAAGGGTATTCTGGACCAGGATGTAGAAATTATTATCTGGACAACCACACCGTGGACTATTCCAGCAAACCTTGGTATTTCTGTACACCCTGACCTTACTTATGTGGTAGTGGAAGCAAATAAGAAGAAATATCTGGTTGCAGAAGGGCTGCTTGAGAGTGTTTCCAAGGAAATTGGCTGGGAAACTGTTTCTGCAGTCAAGAAAGTTGCTGGCAAGGAGCTTGAGGGCATTCTTGCAAAACATCCATTATATGGCCGTGATTCGCTTGTTATGCTTGGAGATCATGTTACGACGGATGCCGGTACAGGTTGTGTGCACACTGCGCCGGGACACGGGGAAGATGACTTCTATGTCGGCCAGAAATATGGTCTTGAAGTTTTATGCCCTGTCGATGATAAGGGTGTAATGACGGCCGAGGCAGAAGGATTTGAAGGTTTGTTCTATGACCAGGCTAATAAGGCAATCACGGAAAAACTGGAGGAAGTTGGTGCGTTGCTGAAGCTTAACTTCATCACACACTCTTATCCACATGACTGGAGAACAAAAAAACCGATTATTTTCCGCGCAACAGCCCAATGGTTTGCGTCCATTAAAGATTTCCGTGGCGAGTTGCTAAAAGCTGTCGAAGAAACAAAATGGGTTCCGGCATGGGGCGAAACGAGATTGTTCAATATGGTCCGTGATCGCGGTGACTGGTGTATATCTCGCCAGCGTGCTTGGGGAGTTCCTATCCCTGTTTTCTACGCTGAAGATGGGCAAGAAATCATCACAGATGAAACGATTGAGCATGTATCAAATTTGTTCCGTGAACATGGCTCAAACATCTGGTTTGAAAAAGAAGCGAAAGAATTGCTTCCAGAAGGCTTCAGCCACCCTGGAAGTCCGAACGGTCAATTTACAAAAGAAACGGACATCATGGATGTTTGGTTCGATTCCGGATCTTCTCACCAGGCAGTGCTTGTAGAACGCGATGATCTTCAGCGTCCAGCAGACCTCTACCTTGAAGGATCTGACCAATACCGCGGCTGGTTTAACTCTTCTTTATCAACAGCAGTTGCCGTAACAGGCAAGGCGCCATATAAAGGAGTACTCAGCCATGGTTTTGCTTTAGATGGCGAGGGCCGCAAGATGAGTAAATCAATCGGAAATGTTGTTGTTCCGGCCAAGGTCATGAACCAGTTAGGTGCTGATATCCTTCGGTTATGGGTTGCATCGGTTGACTATCAATCAGATGTACGTGTATCTGATGCGATCCTTAAACAAGTTGCTGAAGTATATCGCAAAATCCGCAATACGTTCAGATTCTTGCTTGGCAACCTGTCAGACTTCAATCCTGAAACGGATGCTATTCCATTCGAACAGTTGAGAGAAGTTGACCAGTTCATGCTTGTCAAACTGAACAAGTTAATCAACTATGTACGTAATGCTTATGATCACTATGAATTCGCAGGAGTATACCATGCGGTCAATAACTTCTGTACACTTGACTTGAGTGCCTTTTATCTTGATTTTGCAAAAGATGTCCTGTATATCGAAGCAGCAGATAATGCTGAGCGCCGTGCTATCCAGACGGTTCTGCATGAAAGCTTGCTTGCTTTAGTAAAGCTGACTGCACCAATCCTTTCTCATACTGCTGATGAAGTTTGGGCGTTTATCCCATCAGTGAAGGAAGACAGTGTCCAGCTTACGGATATGCCTGAAGCTAAAGAAATTGCCAATGCAAAAGAACTGGAGAAAAAGTGGAATGCATTCATGAAGCTTCGGGACGATGTTCTGAAAGCACTTGAAGCAGCAAGAAACGAAAAAGTGATCGGAAAATCATTAACTGCGAAAGTTTCTTTGTATGTCAACGACAGCACAAAAGAGCTTCTTGACTCCATCTCTGAAAACTTAAGCCAACTGTTCATTGTTTCAGGCTTTGAAATTGCCGGCAGCTATGACCAGGCTCCTGATAATGCGATCAAGCTGGAAAAAGCAGCCATCGTTGTAACAAAGGCTGAAGGGGAAACTTGTGAAAGATGCTGGATTGTCACGCCAGAAGTGGGCAAGGTGGAAGAACATCCAACCCTTTGCGATCGCTGTGCAACTGTAGTGAAAGAAAATTACTAAATAATGCCTACTCCGGGTTTTGAACCCGGAGTTTTTTTGCCAATAATCATTCTGCTTGGGAAATCCTGCAGTTCATGTAAAAAGTTAAGTTGAGTCAGCTTCATGCCTGTGGAAATAATAGCTGTAAACAGGAACGGGGGCAGATGTATGGACGGTAATCTTTATACTATTTACAATGAGCTCCGCGAAACGAGATCTGAATTGTTAACGTACCTGAACAATGGGAATAGAGATAAAAGAATTTTGCTGTATATTCAAGATGAACTTCGAGATATCGAAGCAGCATTGGAAAAAGTCGAAAATGGTGAATATGGAAAATGTGAAATATCCGGAGAATATCTTCCGTACGATTTTTTGCAGACAATCCCAACTGCTAAATCTGTAAGTGATATACACCAAATTGAACAATACGGCCGAAAACCGATATATTCGTGAGTTGTCGCTGGTGAAGAAGAACACATCGCCAAATTGTCCTGGAAAAAATCGCTTATAATTTCCAAGTCGCCAATAAAAATTGATTTTCGCCAATAACTGCCTCATTATCGCCAATAAAATAAATTTTTCGCGAATAAAACATCGGAAATCGCCAATAAAAATAATTTTTCGCCAATAAATAATTTTCACAGTTCCTTTCTGTGAAAATCGTGCTGATTTTAACCATCTTTCAATGTCATTAACAGCATTAAGCTTATAAAATCTGTCGTTTTACTCTTTTATGTGCTAAAATGCAAAGGTATATATGATGATATGGAGGTACCTTTGTGTTTTATTACATAATTGCGCTGTTTGTTATTATGCTTGATCAGCTTACTAAATGGTTGATAGTAAAAACTATGGAGCTTGGAGAGAGCATAAAGGTCATTGATAATTTCTTATATATTACTTCTCACCGTAACCGTGGTGCTGCATGGGGAATCCTGCAGGGACAAATGTGGTTCTTTTATCTCATCACGATTGCAGTGGTTGTTGGCCTCGTCATTTATATTCAAAAAGCGGCTAAAGGGAAGCGGCTGCTAGGAGTATCGCTTGGATTTATGCTTGGCGGGGCAATCGGGAATTTTATTGACAGGGTATACCGGAAAGAAGTGGTTGATTTCATCAATACTTATATTTTTGGTTACGATTTCCCAATTTTTAATATCGCGGATTCCGCCCTTGTCATTGGAGTGGGTTTGCTAATGGTCGATATGATTTGGGAAGAGAGAGAGGCGAAAAGAAAAGCTTATGGAGAAAATGGTACACATCATCCGTGAAGAACAGGCTGGTGACAGAATAGATAAGATCATTTCGACGCTTGATCCTGAGTGGTCAAGAAGCCAGGTTCAGCAATGGATCAAGGATGGCAGCGTCTTAGTTAATGGAATACAGGTGAAAACGAATTATAAAGGCAGTTTGAATGATAGCATCGAAATCATTATTCCTGAACCTGAGATACTGGATGTCATCCCTGAAGAGATGAACCTCGAGATTTTTTATGAGGATCTTGACGTGCTGGTTGTGAACAAGCCTAAAGGAATGGTAGTTCATCCTGCACCCGGACATCTGACAGGAACACTTGTGAATGGGTTGATGGCTCACTGCAAAGACCTATCCGGGATTAACGGAGTATTGCGTCCGGGCATTGTTCATCGGATCGATAAGGATACTTCAGGCCTATTGATGGTGGCTAAAAACGACATGGCCCATGAAAGCTTGGTAAATCAGCTTGTCGCAAAAACGGTAACCCGGAAATATAAGGCCCTTGTCCACGGCAATATTCAGCATGACCATGGCACAATTGACGCTCCGATTGGACGTGATTCTAAGGACCGCCAGAGCATGACGATCGTCGATAAAGGTAAGCATGCTGTCACGCATTTTAATGTACTCGAACGCTTCAAGGATTTTACCTTAGTTGAGTGCCAGCTCGAAACAGGGAGGACACACCAGATCCGGGTGCACATGAAGTATATTGGTTTTCCGCTTGTAGGTGACACGAAATACGGACCTAAAAAGACACTTGATATTGGCGGCCAGGCATTGCATGCAGGCTTGCTTGGTTTCGATCACCCGAGAACCGGAGAGTATCTCGAATTTGAAGCGCCAATGCCTGATTATTTTATAGACCTTGTACAGACTTTAAGAGAAAATGATTGACAAAGTTCTACATGTGTCTTAAGATAACTATAGTTTAATCAGTCCTTTAAGACAGTCCCGTGAGGCTGAGAAGGAAACGGATCAACAAAGGCATTGCGTTTGCCTTGTTGTAATTGACTCTACCCGTTTACCCTCTTGCCAAACAGGCAGGAGGGTTTTTTGAATAAGAAAGTATAAAAAAGACACTTCGAGAATTGTCCAGCTCCAGCGCCTAGCCCCTCGAGATGCTTGTCTAGTGTCTGTCGCCTCCTAGAAACTCCGA
>NZ_JXIQ01000189.1 GCF_000934845.1 Mesobacillus subterraneus | reverse complement strand
CTCGAGGGGCTAGGCGCTGGAGCTAGACCATTCTCGAAGTGAATTTTATGCATTCATATCTTTTAATAAGAAAGGGAATGCTCCCTTCCTTATTATTTATTAACCAAATCGATAATATGAGTCCAAGTTGACTTTTTCCAAACATCCTTTGCGTCGCCGCTGCCGATCACTGCGTAACCGAATATTGCGCCGAGAACGACGCTTGCAGCTAACAGGACGATGACAATGATAATCCGAAGCCAGATCGGAATAAGGCGAACCCGGATTCTTTTCCTTTTCTCGCGTGTTTTTTTCGTCTTTTTTGCTTCTTCACGCGTTTTTGCTTCTGAATTACTCTTGTTCAAAGCCATATTGATGGTTCTTCCCCTCTTAACGGATTCCATTCACTAGCCCGAGCATTTGATCGGCCAGGGTAATTGTTTTGGAGTGGAACTGAAAGCTGCGTTGTACATTGATCAGATCCGTCATTTCTTTGCTCATGTCTACATTCGATTGCTCGAGCACTCCTTGCTGGATGGCGATTTGATTGCGCAGGGGCCCAGTCAGGTCCGTGATTACTTCTCCCTCGGTGACGCCAAGCGCAGCAAGATTTTCCGGCAGCCCAAGTAGATTCGCCCCTTTTTGCTCTAAAAATTGCGGCTTATTCACGATCGCTACTCCAAGATTGACTTGCTGGCTTGTCCCATCATACCGTTCGGCTGTCAATAGGCCTGTTTGATTAATAGTAAAGCTCTTCACATTCCCTGCGATCGTGATCGCCTGGTTGTTGTCGTCAAGGATCGCATGGCCATCGCTATTGACTAGCATTGTCTCGGTATCGGAAAGCGGCGTCAAATAAAGTGCGCCATTGCGGGTCAATACCATGTCCGCGCTGCCATCTTCATTCTCGACCATCGTTCGGTAAAATTGCCCTTCTGCCGTAAAAGCGGTATCCAATGGCCGATCTGTCGTCTTCAGATTCCCTTGCGTAAGATTCAGCTGGATTTGGCCTAATCTTGCTCCATTTCCCTGGCGAATCTGAAACGGAGTCAGCCGGTTCGCCGGTTCGAGCGCATCATTCGGCTGATTCCGGAATTCCTGAACAAGCAAGTCGGTAAAGGACGCTTCGCGGCGCTTGTACCCAGCCGTATCGATATTGGCAAGATTATTGCTAATCAAGTCCATCTGCTTTTGCAGCTGGGATAATGTATTGGTTGCGGTAAACATGGTTCTATTCATATTTTCCCCTTTTTGCGCACCGAGTATCAGAGCGCTATCCGTTTGTTAAAATTCTTTTCGCTTATAGCCTTCCAATCTCGTTGGCAGCTTTCTCCATGCTTTTATCATAAGCCTGAAGAATCTTTTGGTTTGCTTCAAAGGCACGGTAGGCGGTCATCATATCGGTCATCGTCCTGCTGACGTCGACATTGGATTGCTCCAGGAAGCCTTGCTGTGTCCTGAACTGAACGCCACGGGTCCCTGCAGCAAGCGGCAATTCCGCTCCATTTTCTGTCCGAAACAATCCGTCGCCTTCTTTTACCATCCGCAGCGGATTGTTTGCATAAGCCACGCCAAGCATTGCTTTCTCGCCATTTTCCCCTGTCAGGTTCCCGCCTTCTGACACGGTATAACGGTCGCTTGACAGCTGGATCGGCTGGCCGGCTGCATCAAGCACATATTGGCCGCTGCCAGTCGTCAAATTCCCTTTGGCATCTACCGTGAAATTTCCGTTTCGAGTGTAGCGAACTGTGCCATCTCCGTTCTGCACAGTAAAAAACACCGAACCATTTTCAGGCATATTGACATCGAGCAGCGCCAAATCCGTCTTCCGCCCTGTTTCGCGTACATCCCCCTGGATAAACTTTGGAATCGCTTCTTGCATGTATACACCGGTTTGAAGGGTGCCGATCTCCCGGTTGAACGGCAAATTCAGGCCATTCTCTGTCGGGATTTGCACCTTGTCAAAGCGCTCGAGCAGCATTTCCGGGAACGCCCGCATCGCTGCCTGATCCGCTTTATAGCCAGGTGTATTGGCATTCGACATATTATTTGTCAGCATTTCCGTCCTGCGCTGCTGCGCTAGCATCCCGGAAGCAGCTGTGTAAAAGCCTCTGAACATACACTCACACCCTTTTTTTTAAAAAAAATCGCTCTACCCCTATTATAAGAAATAGTTCGGCAAGAAGCAGTAGAAATTTGTTGGATTTTGGGTTTTATTCGAAAATAATTGAGGAAAAAAGAAAAAAATCCGGAATCCTTGGTATGTACACCGGCAAAATTCCAGATTTTTTATGTTAGATGATGCTGCGCCGGCCTGCGATCCGATCGATATTATCGAGCATGATGCCCGTCCCAATTGCCACGCAATCCATTGGGTTTTCGGCAATCAATACAGGTACCTTCAATTCCTCCTGCATCAGCTGGTCGATGCCGTGAAGCAGGGCGCCGCCGCCTGTCAGGATCACGCCGCGGTCAATGATGTCAGCGGACAGTTCTGGCGGAGTCTTTTCAAGCACGGTCTTTGCTGCCTGAACGATGACGGCAACCGATTCCCTCAATGCTTTTTCAATCTCTTCTGAACGGACAGTAATCGTGCGCGGAAGTCCGGATACCATGTCCCGGCCGCGGATTTCCATTTCCTCATTGCGGCTTCCAGGGAAAACCGTTCCAATTTGGATCTTAATATTTTCAGCGGTACGCTCCCCGATCAACAGCTTGTATTCGCGTTTGATGTAATGTAAAATTTCGGCGTCAAATTTATCCCCAGCCATTTTAATCGACTGTGAGGTAACGATGTCACCCATGGAAAGGACGGCAACATCCGTCGTTCCTCCACCGATATCAACGACCATATTCCCGCTTGGCTGGAAGATGTCCATGCCAGCGCCAATGGCGGCAACCTTTGGCTCTTCTTCCAAATAAATCTTCTTGCCGCCGCTTTTTTCTGCAGCTTCCTTGATCGCCTTTTGCTCAACGCTGGTAATATTCGTCGGACAGCAGATCAGAATCCGCGGCTTCGACAAGAACCCTTTTACATTCAATTTATTGATGAAATGCTTGAGCATGGATTCCGTTACATCGAAATCCGCGATTACCCCATCTTTTAACGGCCGGATTGCGACGATATTGCCCGGTGTTCTCCCGACCATTTTGCGAGCCTCTTCCCCGACAGCCAAAACCTTATTCGTATTCTTATCGATCGCCACAACAGACGGTTCATTCAAGACGATTCCACGGCCCTTAACATGGATCAACACATTGGCCGTCCCAAGGTCAATCCCGATATCCCTAGCAAACATACTACTTTTCCTCCTTGACAAATGCGCTGGCTACGGCTGACTTTCGCCTCGTTATCTCAGCTGTCGAATTTCCTTTTCTATGTAAAATAGACCACGATTTCCGAGAATCTTCAGACGTTGCCGCAATCGGCGAACCATATACTACCCTAATTGTTTATTCTACCACAACGCCATGAAATAAGTAACAGGGAGTGGGGGAAAATGGCGGTATTTTGTGCGATTCTGTCAAAATTTCGACCACAATAAAAAGGCGGCAGTCTCCGCTATGGATAAAAGCAGAATCATACACACCTTTTGTGGCGATGCCCGGCTTTTCTCCATCGAAGCTGGGCATTTTTTAGCAATCTGTCGTCAATGGCGATTCCGTTTAATTACGTTCCCTCCTTTCGCTTCGTTGCGGATTTTTTCATTTCACAGCTTCTTCTTCCCTTTCCTCTTTACGGTATTTCATTTTCGTGGCTTCTCCGCCCCTTAGGTGGCGAATTGATTTATGGTAATCAAGGATTTCTTTTACTTCATCGGCAAGGTCAGGGTTGATTTCAGGCAATCTTTCTGTCAGGTCTTTATGGACGGTACTTTTGGATACGCCAAACTCCTTCGCAATGACGCGAACTGTTTTTCTCGTCTCCACGATATACTTTCCAATCTTGATTGTTCTCTCTTTGATGTAATCGTGCACACCACTCGCCCTCCCTAAATTGGATGTGAGAAGTGTGAAATGAGACTCGCTTTTATCGGCTAATACTATATTCCGCAAAAAAGGTATCATTGCGGCAGAAGAAGGATCCTTCTGGATAATACGAAGAATAATCATGTCCCCGGCTGAATCCGAATATTGTTCAAACGACTCCTCACCTCAAACACTCTCTTTGTCAGGTTTATAACATTTTATTAGCTTGGGTGAGGATATATGCACGAAAAACGCAATAGGGACAAGGTACAGGAAAGTTTTTTGAAAAATGGAACTTTTATTTTGAAAAGCGCAAGCGCCTTGGTCAGCCCCGACAAGCGCTGGAGCTGGACAATTCTCGAAGTGGAATTTATACTTCCTTTTCTGAGAAAATTACCAGCAGGCGATGGCGCCGTCGGTTCTCATTTCGGTTCCGCCGGTTAGCACGCCTGTGTTCGGGTCACGGACAATGATCTGCCCTCGCCCGAAGCCTCCGCTATCATACGCCACTTTCAGCTGATGGCCACGGCGGGCGAGCTCCTTGACGATATGATTAGGGAAATGATGCTCCACTTCTATCTGCTTGCCGCTGATCCACTGCCAGCGCGGCGCATCTAGTGCCGCCTGCGGGTTCATGCCGAAGTCGATCATATTCATCGCTACCTGGACATGCCCTTGCGGCTGCATATAGCCGCCCATCACGCCGAATGGGCCGACTGCCTGACCGCCCTTCGTGAGGAAGCCGGGAATGATGGTATGATATGTCTTCTTGCCTGGGGCAAGCGCGTTCGCATGATGCGGGTCGAGCGAGAAATCATGCCCGCGGTTTTGCAGGCCGATCCCTGTTCCCGGAACGACGATACCAGAGCCGAAGCCCATATAATTGCTTTGGATGAACGATACCATATTGCCTTCGCCGTCGGCAGTCGCTAAGTAAACGGTTCCGCCTTTCGGAAGGGAACCTGGTTCAGGCATTCTTGCTTCATCGGAGATTTTTGCCCGCGCTTCCATGCCATACCGCTCTGATAATAAGTCCGCTATTTTGGCCTGCATCGTCCTCGGGTCGGTGACATATTCCTTGCCATCTGTGAACGCCTGCTTCATCGCTTCGAGCTGGCGGTGGACACCGATGACATCCTCCCGATGGGAAAACTCGTACCCTTTTAAAATATTCAATGCCATCAAGGCAACGATTCCCTGCCCATTTGGTGGAATCTCCCACATCTCGTGGCCGCGGTAGGATACGGATATAGGCTCAACCCATTGCGGATAATAGTTTTCCAGATCAGACTTGCTTAAGAATGCGCCGGCAGTGGTTGCGGCAGTTGCGATTTTTTCCGCAAGTGCTCCTCTGTAAAAACTCTCGCCATTCGTTTCGGCAATTTCCTGGAGTGTATCTGCATGGTCCGCTGATTTCCACATCTCGCCGGCTTCAGGTGCTCTGCCTTCAGGAGCAAAGACGCGGAACCATTCTGCGAATTCCTTGCCCTGGAAGCGACTCTTATAAGCATTGTAAGCACCCTTCCAATATTTTGCGAGAATCGGCGTCAGCGGATAGCCATTGCGGGCATAGTCGATGGCCGGCTGCAAAACTTCCGTAAGCGGCAGGCGGCCGAACTTTTTCGATAGCTCCGCCCAGGCAGACGGTGCCCCCGGAACCGTGACCGGAATCCAACCATGCGACGGCATTTTTTCATGACCAAGCTCTTTCACCTTTTCAATCGAGATCGATTGCGGTGCTGGACCGCTCGCATTCAAGCCATACAATTTGTCTTTCACCCAGACAAGCGCGAACGCATCGCCGCCAATTCCATTCGAAGTCGGTTCCACAACCGTCAGGCATGCTGCCGTCGCAATTGCCGCATCAACCGCGTTGCCGCCCTTTTTTAACATCTCAAGCCCCGCCTGTGCAGCGAGCGGCTGTGAGGTAGCGACCATTCCATTGCGCGCCACCGCAGCCATACGCTGAGATGGATATGGATAAGTATGCAAAGACATTCAAATTCCCCCATTAATATTCGTCTTACGAAATAGTATACCAAAAATAGCGAAAATTCAAAATTAACTACTCGCATGGGGGGAAAGATACCCTTATGCGGGCATTTTCACCTCTATAAGGGCATCATTCAGGCGGAAAGATACCCTTATGCAAACATTTTCTCCTCCATAAGGGCATCTTTCGAGGGGAGAGATACCCTTATGCGGGCAGTTTCATCTTTATAAGGGCATCTTTCGGGCGGAGAGATACCCTTATGCGGGTAGTTTCTCCTCTATAAGGGCATCTTTCGGGTATGAGCACCAATCTGTCTTAAACGCACAGAAGTCCGGCCATTAATGGCCGGACTTTCTATTGTCCACTTGCGATTTTTAATTCGTAAAATGCTTTTACCCGGGATACGACGTCGGTGGATCCGGAGTCTTCGATCATCATTGCGACGATCATATTGGCTTCTTCTGGATTGTAGGCGACGAACCATCCTAGCTCTTTGCCTTTTTCACCTTGGGTTTGTTTGATTTCTGCTGTGCCTGTTTTGCCCGCCAATGGGTAGTTGGCGATTTGGGCGCGGTGTGCGGTTCCGTTTGGATCGGTAACGACCTTCGTCAGCATGCTGTTGATCAGCTGGGCATTTTCTGGGCTGACTATGCCTTGTTTCCACAGCTGTCCTTGTTCCTCCTCGTCATTCAGAATCGGTTTGATCAGGCTGCCTTTGTTCACAAATGGTGAGTAGGCGGCTGCAAGATGGAGGATATTCATTTGGATCTGTCCTTGGCCATACGCTGAGTCGGCGAGGCTGATTTCGCTGTCGATTTTGCCGATTTGCGAAGGCTCGATTGGGTATAAGTATTCTGGCTGATCTTCAAAGCCGAATTTTTTCAGGCCATCTGTAAAAATTTCCTGTCCCATTCCGAGCGCAACACGTGCGAAGTAAATATTATCTGAGTAGATCAGCGCTTTTTCCAGATTGATATTTCCGATTACATTCGAGTACCTCGTCACTTTGTACCCGCCCCATGAAGCGTCCTTGCTCCATTGTTTCTCGGTTATTTCAAATGCAGTATCTGCCTGAAGTTTGCCGCTCTCGAGCCCGACTGCTGTGGTGATCGGCTTCATGACGGACCCAGGCACATAGGTTAGTTTGAATCGATTGAGGAATGGCTTAAGCGGATCTTCCTCTAGTATTTTTTGTTTCGTTTGCGAGATTCCAAGTGTCATTTCATTTGGGTCGAAGCCTGGTGCGCTTACAAGGGCGAGCGTTTCTCCCGTCACCGGATTGATGGCCGATGCCGTCCCTGCTTTTCCTTTTAGCTGATCATATAATTGCTGCTGGGTGACGACATCAATGGTCAGCTTGACATCCTTGCCGTTTTTCGCTTGCTTTTCTGCGAGCGTCTTAACCGTGCCGTTTTCCTTTACAATCGAAATTTTGATGCCGTTTGTGCCTTTTAATTGGTCTTCGAGAACCTGCTCCAGTCCGCGGCGGCCAATTAGGTCGGTTGCTGTATAGCCTTTGCCATCCAGCTGTTTAAGGTCATCGGCTGTGATCGGGCCAATATAGCCGATTAAGTGGGACAATGCTGCTCCGTATGGATATTCACGAGCCCCAACTGTCTGGCTTTTGACGCCTTCCATCGCAAACAGTTTTTCTTGCAGTCCTTTGTCTTCTTTTGAAATTTTCTTCAATGGCACAAACAAGTCGTCTTTTACCCAGCTGGCGCTCATCGCCTTGTTGATTTGCTCCACAGACAGATCGAGCAGTTGCGCCACCTTGGCAATCGTCTGCACTTTCTGGACGCCAAGCTCACCCGGAACGACTCCTACCTGCACAGCGGTGCCGTTGATGGCTAATCCATTGCCTGCTCGGTCAAGGATGTTGCCGCGCATCGCCTGAACATTCTTGTAGCTGATTTTATCGCCTGCCCCGAGCTCGGGGAAAATATAGGTCGTGTTCCAGGCGACATACCAGTTTGAATCTTCTCCCTGCTTTTCTTTTAGCAGTGTCGCATTATGGTCAAATTCAATCGGACCAGCAGCACTCTCCATTTTTGCCGAAAAAGGCAGTTCGGCATAGTCTTCGTGTTTCTTTTCCTCTTGAGGCTGTTGGTAGTCGATTGCAAGCTTGTCTATTTCCAAATCCTGATAGACTTTATTATAGCGAGAGACGAATTCCTCCTTTGTAATGGATGCCTTCGCGTCAGCTGATAAAAATGGATACATCTCATTGAATTTTTGGTCGTTCCAAAGCTTCACGTACTGGGAAAATCGTTCTTCGGGAGTCGGCTCCTTGCTGCAGCCAGAAATAATTGCGGCCATTAGCACCGACACAATAATGAAAATGATTCGTTTCATCTGCACCCCTCCTCCTGACTGATTTTACCATACTCATCTTGATTCGATAAGTGTGAAGATTAAAAAAAACCCGCCCTTCGTCCAGGCGGGTTTCAAAATGTTTGTTTTTTTAAGAGTTGCTTGTTGTACCAGCGTTTGTTGAAGAATCCTTTTCGGAGCCATCTTCTGCTGGCTTGTCTTCAGCTGGGGTTACGTCTTTCATGCTATCTTCTGATGGTGCTGTGCCGTCTGATCCTTCATCCGCTGGAGTATCATCTTCAGACTTTCCTGCGTCTGCGCCAGAGGAAGCTTTCTCTTCTGTCACATTGGCTTCCTGCAACGCGCTCAGTGGCTTGTTGAAGTACTCATGCGGATCGACAGGTACATTGTCCTTGCGGATTTCGAAGTGGACGTGGTTGCCTGCCTTTTCATTGATCAGGCTTGTTCCGGACTTCGCAATTACTTGTCCTTGCTCCACCTCGTCGCCAACTTGAATTTCATAGTCTTTTACTGACTGATATTGTGTTACAATACCTTTGTCATGTTCAATTTCAATGACATTTCCAAGGACAGCATCTTCCATGACATTTTTGACCGTACCGCTTAGCGACGCGATTACATCAAATTCCTTGCCGTCTTTTTCGGCAATGTCCAGTCCAGTGTTTGGATGGTACGTATTATCATAGAACACTAGAGCTGCTTCTTGCTCCGCTGGGTCGCTGTCATTATTGTAGAATCCCATTTGAATGACAGCATCGTCTTCACTCACTACTGGCATTACGAAGTTCTCCATCGCGCGATTTACTTCGACTGCTGGCTGATCATTCATTTTTTTGCCAGGCATGTCAGTCGCTCTGTATTCCGACTGATCCAGCTGATCGGTCGCGCTGTTTTGATACCAAAGGACACCAGTTAGAATGATTGCGGCACTAGCAATATAAACTGTTGGATACACCCACCGCTTTTTGAAAAAGCTGTTCTTGCTTTTGTTTTGAGAAGATTTATTTTCTTCCTCTCTCATTTTCATCACCTCAGCAATCAGTTTGAACAGAAGCGAAACAATATATACATAGAGCGGAAAATTTTTTACTGCTTATTTTTCGACAAAGGGAAAGATTTTATGCAAAAAAGTTTTGGAAAAGATTGGTTGTTTACTACATTAAAGTGGGGTTTTATGATGAAAAAGTTCGTTGTGTGGATTTTCCGTTTGCTTCCTGTTGCCTATATGGCGGCGATCTGGGTGATGTCGAGTCTGCCTGATACGGCAGTCATCGAGCTGCCGGACCGCGGCATCGATCGCTTTGTAAAAGAATCGCTTCATCTCGTTGAGTTTGGCATTCTGTATGTGCTGCTTGTCCTGGCTGCGCTGACGACCGGGCGCTTTACAGCGGCATTAAGCTTTGCCTTCATGGCGGTGGCGATCGGCTACGGCTTGCTTGATGAGGTTCATCAAAGTTTTGTTCCGGTCCGTTCTGCTACGGTGATTGATTTTATAAAAGATGTAATTGGGGTGTTAGCGGCATCGCACTTCCTGCACCACGCCTACTTCAGCGGCAAGTTTGTGCGGCTTGGGAAGGTTATGCGCGGGTTCGAGGAGAGAGTTCGGGGATGAACCGTCGATAAAAAGCTCCCAACCGTCGATAAAATCTCGGCAACCGTTCATATATTCGCTTCAACCGTTGATATCATAAAATCGGACACAAAAATTTCCTATAATATCAGCAGGAATTTTTCTCGTATATAAAGAATGCATACTAAAACAAAGAAGGAGTGACCAATTTGATTGAAAAAGAAAGGACATATCCCATCCGTCTTCTCATGTATGAGGCTTTATTGGAGAGAATCATACCCAATCACCCTAAAACCGCATTTATCGAACAAGATTATAGAGCCAGGCGTGCTGGTTACAGAGGGGAGCTGCAAACGGATTACCGTTTGAGTTTTCTCCCTGAAAAAGGTTTCCATATTTTCAGGGATTTGCGGCTGCAAGATGAAAAATGGCATTTTCAGATTGATACCCTCCTTTTAACACTTCAATATATCCTTCTAATTGAAACGAAAGCCCATTCCGGTACCCTTTTCTTCGACAAACATTCCGAACAAATGATTCAAACAAAGAATGACCAAGAAAAATCATATGATAATCCCATTAACCAGGTTCGCATGCAAGCCTGGCATTTGAAGAGATGGTTGCAGAATCATAAGTTCCGTGTTCCGCCGATTTACCAACTAGTTGCGATCAGCAATGCTTCTACTATTATCAAGGTTAGTGACCATTCCCTGAATAACTTGATAGTAAAAGGAGATGTATTATTAAGTCGTGTTCATCCGTTCGATGAAAGGACTACAACCCCCATTTTTACGGATAAAGAAGCAAGAAAGTTAGCAAAGTCCCTTTTAAAGAATCATTCTCCTCACCACCCTGACATTTTGAAACAATATTCCCTCTCAGCAGACGATCTACAAAAAGGTGTTCAATGCCCGGCTTGTTTATCATATGGGATGAATCGCGAAAAGTGGATTTGGCGTTGTCCCGTTTGTGAACACAAATCCAAAACAGCTCACCATAAAACTGTCAAGGAATTTTTCCTCCTGATTAGTCCTACTATTAAAAATCAAACGTGCAGAGAGTTTTGCCCTGGTGTATCCTCCAAGACGATCAAAGACCTTTTACTATCTTTGAGCCTTCCGCACACTGGCACCAATAAAGGCCGAATCTACCACATGCCACCAGACATCGAAATCTTTTTTGATTCTGTGAAAGAGTCGCATGCCACACGGAACTCGCGAACAAATACTAAGGCAAACCACCACACTAATCCACGCTAAAAAGCCAGGACTGCTTTTCGCCCTGGCCTGGTGATCACTGTGGCTACGTTTTATTTCTTAGCTGTTGCCTTCGTCAGCATGCGATCAGCTTCGAGAATTTCGACGCCTTTATAATAATGCTTGACGATGTCTTGATAGTTTTTTCCTTCGGTAGCCATGCCGTTGGCGCCATACTGGCTCATGCCGACGCCGTGGCCGAAGCCTTCGGTTGTGATGACGACATTATCGCCTTTGAGTTCCCAGCTGAAGTCGCTTGAGTACAGGTCGAGCTGATCGCGGATTTCTTTTCCAGTCAGGATTTTGCCTCCGATCTCCATTTTTGCGACTCGGTCTCCCGTTGTCCTCGAGAGGACCTTGCCGATGGTGTCGGAAGCAGGCAGTTTGACCCCTAGCTTCGCTTCCACTTCCGCTACAGGCATGACGATCTGCCTGCGGAACTTTGGTGAGTTCCGGTCCCAAGGGCTTTCCACACTCCGCAAGTATGGCACCGAATTGGACCAGTATTCCTCTGAGTTTTCAGTGAAACCGTTCGAGGTCGAAAAAAAGGTCGCATCAATAGGCTCTCCGTCAAATGTCAGCACTTGGCCATCAGTGGCTTTTACAGCCTCCGTGATTTTCTTGATCTTCCATTGATAATCGACGCCCCACTGCTTTTTCAATTCTTGTTTATTTTTAAAAACCTGGTGGATTTCCGTATCATTCAATTGCGCACCCTCAGGGACGCCCACTTTATTCGGCAGAAGCATTTGCCTGACATAATATGTCCTGGCCGACAGTGCCTGCGCCTTCAATGCCTCTAGCTCAAACTCAGCTGGCATTTCAGCAGCTACGACACCGATTAAGTACTCATCAAGCGGAAGCTTTTCCGTTTTAGACAAAGCTGTCCGGTAAACAGCCACTTCCACCGCGGAATCTGCGGTTGGAGCAGCCGCCACCGTCGTTTCACTTTGCAGCTCTGACCCTAGTTTCCCGCCTGCCTTTTCTTCCATAAAAGGGAGGACGAGCAAAGATGGAATCAGGAGCGTAACAAAAAATAGGATGGCAGCTAGTACGAAGAATGGTTTGATTTTTAACATAGAAAAAGCCTCCATATGAATGAAATTTCACGGTCGGTAACCGTCTCATTCCATTCATATGGAGGCGGACAAGCTTTTATGACAGGTTTTGCGCTCTCCTAAAAAGTTCAGTCGAAATTGGACAATATTTTTTGGAAAAATCCAATCAATGAATCAAAAAACCGCAGAACGATACTGTCAAGCACTGTTCTCCGGTTTTATGAGCACGATGATTTATGCCTTCATGTCAGAGACAAAAGTTTCCGTAATTGGCTGCTCTTCCACTTCGCGGACGCGTTCGATATCGGCGCCGAGAGCTGCGAGCTTTTGATGGAAGTTCACATAGCCGCGATCCAGGTGATACAATTCTGTTACGCGTGTTACTCCTTCTGCTACTAGACCAGTCAGGACCAGCGACGCTGCTGCCCGCAGATCCGTTGCGGCTACTTCTGCTCCCTGGAGGTCAGATGGTCCATTCACGATGACAGAACGGCCATCAATTTTGATGTTTGCATTCATGCGGCGGAATTCCTCCACATGCATGAAGCGATTTTCAAAAACCGTTTCGGTAATCATGCTTGTTCCCTGGGCACGCAATAGCATTGCCATCATCTGTGACTGCATATCCGTTGGAAATCCAGGGTGCGGCATTGTCTTAATGTCCACTGCTTTCAATTTTTCCGGTCCGATGACCCGAAGGCCGTCCTCTTCCTCTATGACCGTAACGCCCATTTCCTCCATCTTCGCAACTAAAGAAGAAAGATGCTCTGGAACGGCGCCTTTTACAAGCACATTGCCGGCAGTGATAGCAGCGGCAACCATGAAAGTTCCGGCTTCGATGCGGTCAGGAATGATGCTGTGGTCAGCACCAAATAATATTTCGACACCTTCAATTTTGATCGTACCCGTGCCTGCGCCTTTTACCTTCGCTCCCATTTTGTTCAGGAAGTTGGCAAGATCGACGATTTCTGGTTCTTTCGCCACGTTTTCAATGATTGTTGTTCCTTTTGCAAGGACAGCCGCCATCATGATATTTTCCGTAGCGCCGACGCTCGGAAAATCAAGGTATATTTTTGCTCCATGCAGACCATTGACTGTTTCCGCTTCGATAAAGCCGTTGCCTACCTTGACGGTCGCACCCATGGCTTCAAAGCCTTTCAGGTGCTGGTCAATAGGGCGGGAACCGATTGCACATCCTCCAGGCAGCGCTACGCGAGCACGGCCGTTTCTGGCAAGCAAGGATCCCATAACTAATACAGAAGCACGCATTTTTCGAACATACTCAAAAGGTGCTTCTATTTTTAACTCTCTGGATGCATCTACTGTAATTGTGTTATTTTTAAACTCCACTACGGCGTTTAAAGAACGTAATACTTCGTTGATGGTATATACATCGGAGAGAGTTGGCACATCACGAATTACGCTTTTTCCGTCACTTGCTAATAATGATGCAGCGATAACAGGCAAGACGGCATTCTTAGCTCCTTCAACCTTTACAGAACCGCTTAGCCTTTGTCCGCCGCGGACGATGATTTTTTCCAAGTGTATTCCCCTCCGCGTCCAATTTCTCTATATTAATATTCAATCGTTATGATGGGTGTGCCAACTACGACGGTAGTCTTTGCGCCCAATCGTTCAGTTTTTCGTAATCCAAGCTGCATATTCATGTCATGTTCATTGCTCAGCTTTTTGTCGAACAAAGGCGAAACGGCGGAAGTTGAAATAAATGCTTCTTCTGCTAACCCTTCCACTTCACGAGCGTTAAATGCCTTTAGCAATTTGTTTTTGTAGACAGGTAAAGCCGATTTTATCTTATCATTGATTTCGCCTTTTACACAAGAGAAAATTGTTGCCTTTCCTCGAAAAATGTCAACTATCCTGCCTGGCAGGTTTTCGTTGAGAAAGTTTTCCGTATTGTCATTCCAGCTCTGACCTCTGACCTCATACAAGACATACGTCTGTAGAGGGCCCTTTGTGTCGGTCGAAACAAGTTTTATTTTTTCAAGAATTCCAGAGGAGGTCCGCACAGCAGTACGTTCTCCGTTGTTTCGAGTCCATGTCCAATCTGGCAGCTGAAGCTTCAGGTTCTTTTCCAAAGTTTCGACATTTTCTTGTTCCAATGTTTCCCTTGCATATAAAGACCAACCAGTGATCAAAATATCTTCGTCCTGCAAAACCGTGGCCAAGGTTTTTATTTCATAATCAGCGTCAGCTACAGTCGTCTTATTCCCAGCCTGGAATACAATAAAACCAATAATGCCAAAAATTGATAAAATATATGGAATCTTCTTCATATACAGCTCACTCTCCCCTTACTACCATTCTTACCAGGAGAGCGAATCGCATACTTGGGAATTGTCGTCACTTTTTGACATTATTTTATGTACCAACTTGCCCGGGTGTTTATCGATTGTGAAAAAACAAACATGCCTGTGCGAAAAAACAAACACAAAGAGAATTTTACTTGATAATCTTTGATTTGAAAAGATGTATGAAGACCTAATTTTTTACCAATTAGGGTATGTCTGACATACTACTGAAAAACGAGCGGGAGCTGCTGGGACCATTGAAGGTAATCTAGAAAGAAATTGCTGACTAACGATCCGAGCGCTATCGAAAGCAGGATATACAGCATCCGGGCTTGAAGAATATGATTTCCTCTTAGCAGTTTGTCAAAATGGAGTGCTTGAAGAGCCCACCACGAAAGCGCGATAAAAACCAAATGCGTCAAAATGCTCGTCAGCGCAAAGGCGCCAAAACTTGTTAGCATTCCCAATTCCCCCTTTTCTTATTTATTTTATCATAAATTTTACTCAGCTTGTCGAAAAAGAAAAACCGGGCAAACTGCGCCCGGTTCTTATTTGGTTTGGCTGATACGTTGCTGTTGATTTTCACTTCACTCGTCCGAGTCTCCCCTTGATCGCTAATCCCGCGGGAGTTGAGTTATCAACAGAGTGGTGCAACACAGCTTATCTCATAAAATCGACGAATTGATGGAAATTGCTGTGCATGAAGTCGATGGCTATGTTTGGCATGACTCCGAACAGGATCGTGCCGATTGCTGCTACTAGGAGCACGACAATTGTTGCTGCTGGCAGCTTGATTTTTTCATCGGTTGCTGCCGGGCGGAAGAACATTTGCGTCATGACTCCGAAGTAGTAGAAATAGGAGACAACGGTTGCTGCGATCATGATCGATACGAGCACGTAATGTGCTTCATCGACTAACAGTGCTCCCATGAAAATATTCAGCTTCCCGATGAAGCCTGCTGTACCTGGGATTCCTGCGAGTGACAGGATGAAGATTCCCATTCCGACTGCCAATAATGGCGAACGGCGGTATAGCCCGGCAAAATGGCTGATATCTTCTGAACCGGTTTTTGCGGTGATCGTCTGGATGACCGCGAATGCGCCAAGATTCATCAACACGTATGCCAGCAAATAGAACCAGATGGCATCGAAGGTCACAAAGGACATCGCTGTCAGTGCGACAAGGATGTAACCGGCATGCGCGATGCTTGAGTACGCGAACATGCGCTTGATGTTGCGCTGTCTTAACGCGACGACGTTCCCGATGATCATCGTTGCTCCGGCGAGGAAGGCAATATAATCCTGCATCGCGAACAGCAGCGGAATCGGTTGGCCATCTCCTTGTGCGACTGGTACGTATCCAAAGATCGATAGCAGGATGCGCAGGATGATCACAAAGCCTGCTGTTTTGGAGACGACGCTCAGAAATGCCGTCACTGGTGTTGGTGCTCCTTCGTACACATCAGGTGCCCACATATGGAATGGAGCAGATGCCAGCTTAAAGGACAGACCGACAAAAATCATCAAAAACGCCAGTCCAAGCAAGTAAATAAGCTGAGGGTCATTCACGCTGCTAAAGACTTGCGCAATCCCTTTTAAATTAGTCGTTCCGGCAATCCCGAATACATAGCTCATTCCGAACAAAGTGATCGCAGAGGAAATGCCGCCGTTAAGAACGTATTTCATTGCGGATTCGTTCGATTTCAGGTTGCGTTTGCGCATACCTGCAAGGATGTAAGACGGAATCGACAGCAATTCAAGCCCGACGAACAAAGTGATCAAGTCGCCGCTTGAGGCCATGAACATCGTCCCAAGCAGGGCGGATAGGAACAGGTAGTAAAACTCCCCTTTGTAATCCTCCAGCCCTTCATTCGCGTGGAAGTCAATTGCCAACAGCAGGACAAGCGCTGCTCCAAGCAGAAGAATCAGCTTAAAGGCGATCGCGAATGAATCAAGCCTGAACGTATCGGATAAAATCGATGTAGTATCGGTACCGATCAAAGTTACTAGGGAAACGAGTGCGAGCACCACCCCAGCAAACCCGACCCAGCCAAGGATTTTGCGGTCGATATGCTTTGGCATGAATAAATCAGCGACTGACAAAACGGCTATAAAACCGAGGAGGATGAATTCCGGAGTCATCGTCCCCCAATCAAATGATAGTAGTGTATCGAGATCCATCCTTCATCACCCCCCTATTCCCATCAAGATAGTTTCTAATGTTGCCTGAAGTGGTTCACTAAGAACGGCCGGAAATACACCGATTAGAACGATCAACCCGACAAGCACCAGCACCGGTGCCCATTCGAAGGAACGAAGGTCACTTAGCCCGGCAAACTCCCGCTCTGCTTGGCCATACGTGATCGCAAGCACCGCGCGCAGCAGGTAAACAGCTGTCATAATAATGCCCAGTGTACCGACCGCTGCAAGGACAGGGCTTTCTTCAAACAAGCCGAGGAATGCCATGAATTCGCTGACGAAGCCTGACATCCCAGGCAGTCCAAGCGAAGCAAGCGCCCCTGTTAGCAGGAAGCCTGATGCAAGCGGCATTCCTTTTGCCATGCCGCTAAGATTGGCAAGCGTGGTTGTGTGTGTTCGTTCATAAAACACACCGACAAGGAAGAACAATAGTGCTGAAATGAGACCGTGTGACACGACCTGGAAGATCGCTCCCTGAATTCCTGCTTCATTTAATGCTCCAAGTCCGATTAAAACGATCCCCATATGGGAAATAGAAGAATAGGCAAGCACCATTTTGAAATCTGTCTGGATAAAAGCAAGGAACGCTCCGTATAGCAGGTTTATCACACCCAGTACTGCAATTAGCCCGGCTATTTGTGCGAATTGTTCCGGGAAAATCCCGATTCCAAAGCGGATCAAACCGAAAGCCCCGATCTTTAGCAGGATTCCTGAGTGAATCATCACGATCGATGGCGGCGCCTCTACGTGGACCTTCAGCATCCAGCTATGGAGCGGGAAGATTGGCAGCTTGACGCCGAAAGCGACAAGCAAGGCAATTAATAGTCCCATCTTCAAAGAATCCGACACAGGCGCGAACAGCGTCGCATTGTCTGTGTTCATGATGACCTTCAGCATTTCGATATTCGACGTGCCCGTTCTTGAGAACAGCACCATGATGACAATCAGCAGGATCGCTGAGCCAAGGCCATTATAAATCAAGAAACTGTAGGCAGCCTTTTCTTTTTCGTAATAGCCCCATTTCCCAATCAGGAAAAACATTGGGATCAAGGTGATTTCAAAAAACAGGAAGAACAAAATCAAATTTTGGGCCGTGAATACGCCGAGCATCCCAATTTCAAGAAGCAGGAACAGCATGTAGTAGCCTTTCCACTCTTTTTTGATATGGAAGGATGCTATTGCCGCAAGTGTGGCGATCACTGCCGTAAGTAAGACCATAATCAAACCGAATCCATCGATGCCAAGCTCGTAGTTCACCGAGAATATGCCTTGTTGCTCGGCATTCTGGCCGCCGAATTGGATCCAGCGAACTTTTTCGGAAAAACCAGCGAGATTGCTGCCGCCGCGATAGGAAAAATAGGCGATCAGCGCAAGCAGCAACGATGGCAGCGTGGCCAATACCCCAAGCATTTTAATGCCTGATTCATTCGTTTTTGGCATGAAAGTCAAAAGCAAGATTCCTAGCAAAGGGGCGAATACCAGCAAGGTAAGAAAATAGGTGAAATCCATTATAAATACCCCCCTGTTACCGCATAGATGACAATCAGAACTGCAAGGCCGACGAATGCAATTGTGCCGTAAGTCTGCATCTGGCCGTTCTGGATTTTCGCACCGGCTTTTCCAAGGCCTTGAACCGTTGCCGTGGTCAGCTTCACGAGTCCCTCAACAACGAAGAGCTCAATGAACCGGAGAAACAGGCTGACTGCCTTCACGCCAAACACGATGCTTTGCTCGTATATTTCATCCATATAATACTTGTTTTTCACAATGTTATAGGCGATCGGCGCCCTGTTCGACAGCCAGTTGCGTGAAAGAGATTTTTTGCTGTACATCATCCACGCAAGCCAAATGCCTAGCAAGGAGACAAGCGTGGCGACAATCATGATCCACCCAGGGCCCTCGATATGACTGTGTCCAAGTGCTTCGTTTCCTTCGACAAGCCAGTCGCCAAGGAAAGTGCCGAACCAAGGTGTGTTCACATAACCAGCAATAATTGCTAGGACAGCAAGGACGACCATTGGCATTGTCATGGTGGATGGCGATTCGTGAACATTCTTCATTTCGCTGCGCGCTTCTCCGGTGAACACCATAAAGAATAGCCGGAACATGTAGAATGCTGTAAAAAATGCTGCGATTACTGCTAGCCAGAACAAAACGTAATTGCCATGCGCCCATGCGGCGATTAAAATTTCATCTTTACTGAAAAAACCTGAAAACAACGGGACACCGCTGATGGACAGCGTTCCGATCAAGAACAAAGGTCCAGTGAACGACAGCTTTTTCCATAGCCCGCCCATTTTTTCAATATCCTGAGTATGTACAGCATGGATGACGCTACCTGCTGCAAGAAATAGCAATGCTTTAAAGAAAGCGTGTGTCATTAAGTGGAAGACACCAGCTACATATCCGGCTGACCCGAGCGCGAGCATCATGTAGCCAAGCTGGCTGACAGTCGAGTACGCTAGCACCCGCTTGATGTCCGTCTGGACGAGGCCGATCGTTGCCGCAAAAATCGCGGTGAACGCGCCGACGATTGCTACTGTCAGCATCGCTGTCTCGCTCGCGTTAAACAGCGGAAACAGTGAAGCGACCAAATAGACACCAGCCGCAACCATTGTCGCTGCGTGGATCAATGCAGACACCGGCGTAGGACCTTCCATCGCGTCCGGAAGCCATGTGTGCAGCGGGAACTGACCTGATTTTCCGACCGCCCCGATAAATATCAGGATCGCAGTTACGGTAATCATCGTTCCGGAAATCGCGCCTTCTTCCACTGCTGCGAAAATTTCGTCGTATTCGAAGCTGCCAGTTTGCCAGAATAACAGAATCATCCCGATGAAAAGCCCAACATCCCCGATACGGGTCATGATGAAGGCTTTCTTTGCAGCCGCTTTGGCGCTTTCCTTGTAAAAGTAAAATCCGATCAACAGGAATGAGCCAACTCCGACCAATTCCCAGAAAATATAAGTCTGCAAAAGGTTCGGCGACAGGACGAGACCAAGCATCGCAAAAGTAAAAAGTCCCAGATAGGCATAGAAAACTGGGATTCGCTCATCCCCATGCATATACCCTTTTGAATAAGTATGAACAAGGAAGCTGACAAGAGATACGATTACCAGCATCAATGCGTTTAATTGATTTACTTCAAAGCCCGCAGTAAGTTCCAAATTCCCTATTGTCAGCCAAACGGCTTCAGCTTTATGTGTCGGTCCATCCAGTCGCTCCAGGAGCACGAGGATGGAGTAGACAAGGGAGGCAAGCGTCGCAAGGATTCCGACGAATGCGCTCGCTTCTTTAAGCTTTTTTCCGAACAGCAGAAGGAATAGAAAGGATACAAGCGGGAATAGCGGAATGAGCCAAGCATTCTCCATTAATATCACAATCCCCTTTTTTGAACGTGCGCATAAGCTTTCTTTTGTGCGCCCGTCAGATTGAGGCCCGCATCATGCGGGGCAGTCCAGCTAGTAAACAACTTTTTCATACGGCCAATGCCGGTTATGATAGATTCCATTAGTTTTTCAATTCCGTCATTTCATCGATCAGGACACTCCTGCGGTTGCGGTAAAGCGAAATCAAGATTGCCAGTCCCACCGCTACCTCAGCGGCTGCCACTGCGATGGAGAACAGCGCGAACACCTGGCCGGTGATCGAGGGAGCGGCTCCGTATTTGCTGAAAGTGACGAGGTTAATATTGACCGCATTCAGCATCAGTTCGATGGAAATCAACACAATCACGGTGTTCTTTTTCGTCAGGGCACCGTACAGTCCGATGCAGAAAAGAATAAGTGCTAGTGCCAAAAAGGCTGAAACCGGGACAGAACTCATTCCTGATCCCCCTCCTTTTCGTCATCCTTGCGCGCGAGGACGATTGCGCCGACAAGCGCAGCGAGCAGGATCACGGATGTCAGTTCAAATGGGATAATGTATTGCGAGTATAGTGCAACCCCAATTTGTTCTGTGTTGTTTTCATGCAGGGTATTCGGCAATGCTTGGAAATCCAGATTATAGATTCCAAAATAGACTGCTGCGCCAAATCCAAGGACTCCGAGCAGCAGCACGAGCTTGCGCAGCCTCCCGCCCTTTGGCTCTTCCTCGTCGCCATGATGGCGGGTGAGCATGATTCCAAACAGCATCATGATGGTGATGGCGCCGGAATAGATCATCACTTGGATGACCGCCAGAAATTCAGCGGACAAGAGCACATAAATGCCTGCAATACTAACAAAGGTAAAAACGAGTGCTACGACCATGTGGATCACATTGGTAAGGTTCAATAACAGCACGCCGCCGATTACCGCCACTAACGCAAGGGACATAAACGCAAAAAATTCGCCTGTTAACGTCATGGTTTATTCACCTTCCGTATATTCTCATCATTTTCGTCAAGCCATTCCAGGTTCTTGAATAAATTATCCCGGCTGTATTCGGCAAGTTCAAAGTTATTTGTCATGATGATCGCTTCAGTCGGGCACACTTCTGTGCACAGGTCACAAAGGATGCATAGCTCAAAGTTGATATCATACGTATCAATGATCTTGCCTTTTTTCGTTGGATCAGGATGCTTTTTACCAGTCAAGTTAATGCAATCGGTTGGGCAAATATTGACACACTGGTTGCAAACAATGCATTTTTCAGGATAAAACTTCTGGATCCCGCGGAATCGGTCCGGAAGCGGAATCGGTTCGTTTGGATAATCGTATGTCACCTTATCACGAGTCAACTGTTTTAGGGTATAAGCTAATCCTTTTGTCCATCCTAGCACGTAATTCACCCCTTTAATGCAGGAAGCGACGCTGCTTCCATTCCTATTTTAGAAAAAATTCTTTTATCAATGCAGTAAGGAAAATGTTTCCCAGCGCTACCGGCAGAAGCACTTTCCAGGCGAACTCCATCAATTGGTCGGCGCGGATACGAGGGAACGTAGCCCGGAACCAGATGAGGATGTAGACGACCACGCTGAATTTAAGCGCGAACCAGACAGCTCCTGGAATGAAGCCAAGGAACGGCAGCGGCAGCCAGCCTCCAAGAAATAATAAAGTGATCAAAGCAGACATTGCAAACATATACACATATTCAGCCAGCATAAACATCGCCCAGCGGAATCCGGAATACTCTGTGTGGAAACCGGCAACAAGCTCGTTCTCTGCTTCGGCAAGGTCGAATGGCACCCGGTTCAGTTCAGCGGTTGCGGCAATAAAGAACACGATGAACGCGATCGGCTGCCAAAGAATAAACCAGCCGCTATTTTGCTGTGTTTCCACGATATCATTCAGATTAAGGCTGCCTGATAACAGGACAATCCCCAACACGCTCATGACCAGCGGGATTTCGTAGGAAATCATCTGGGCCGCGGCACGCATACCGCCAAGCAAGGAGTATTTGTTGTTGGAAGCCCAGCCTGCCATCAGCATCCCGACGATCGTCAAGCCTGAAATAGCAATATAATACAGGAAGCCGACATTTAGATCGGCAAATTGCAGTTTATCCGTCAGCGGAATCGTTGCCATGACCATGAAGGACGGGGCGAACGCAATCACCGGTGCGAGGATGAACAGCGGCTTATCCGCTGCTTTTGGGATTAAGTCTTCTTTTACAAGCAGCTTTACGACGTCGGCAACGGATTGCAGCAGCCCCCATTTCCCGCCGACATGGGCTGGACCATAACGGCCCTGCATAAAACCGAGCACTTTCCTCTCTGCCAAAATCGCCATTGTTACGAATCCAAGGATTACGAACAAAAGAACGACTGCCAGGACGAAGAAAATGCTGAAATTCATAAGGCCCGCACTGGATTCGAGTAGGTCCTGAACCATTATCCGTCTACCTCCCCAAGAACGATATCAACCGCTCCTAAAATTGCAATCAGATTTGAGATGCTTTCGCCTTCGAGCAGCTTAGGGAGGATTTGCAAATTATAGAAACTAGGCCTTCTGAATTTAAGGCGGTACGGCTCTTTTTTGCCATCGCTGGAAATATAGCAGCCAATTTCGCCTCGGGAGCCTTCGATTCGAACAAACGCTTCCCCTTTTGGAGCCTTGATAATCTTTGGAACCTTGGCCATGATTTCTCCCTGTTTCGGGAATTGCTGCACAGCCTGTTCAATAATTTTCAGTGATTCTACGATTTCGCCCATCCTTACATGATAGCGGGCCAGCACGTCGCCTTCGTCACGAGTGACAATATTGAAGTCGAAGCGGTCATAAATGGAATACGGTTCATCTTTGCGCAAATCCCACTTGACACCGGCTGAACGCAGGTTCGGGCCGCTCAAGGAATATTGGATTGCCTCTTCCTTTGTATATATACCGATATTCTTTGTCCGGTTCAAGAAGATTTCATTGCCTGAAACAAGCTGGTGATACCCCTTCAGCTGTTCCCTCAGGTATGGTACGAACTCCGCTACCTTTTCAATCCAGCCCTCTGGAGCATCCCATTTTACGCCGCCTACACGCATATAGTTGAACGTCAGACGGGCTCCGGACAGTTCATTCAGCAAATTCAGGATCATCTCCCGGTCACGGAATGCGTAAAGCAATGGGCTTGTCGCTCCGAAATCGAGGATGAATGTTCCCCACCACAGCAGGTGGCTGGCAACCCTGTTCAACTCCATTGCAAGTACCCTTAAGTACTCAGCGCGTTCCGGAATCTGGACGCCCATCATTGTTTCGACAGCGTGGACGAGGACATAGTTATTCGTCATCGCTGAAACATAGTCCATGCGGTCTGTATACGGAATGATCTGGGTATATTGCAGATTTTCCGCCAGCTTTTCCGTGCCGCGGTGCAAATAGCCGATGACCGGCTTCGCTTCTACAATGATTTCCCCGTCGATTTTCAGAACGAGGCGGAATACACCGTGTGTACTAGGGTGCTGCGGCCCCACGTTCAAGAGCATTTCTTCTGTGCGTATCACGGGCTACACCTCCACATCATACGGTTCATAGTCTTTTCTTAATGGGTGGCCGACCCAGTCTTCTCCAAGCATGATTCGATGGAGGTCAGGATGGCCCTCGAATTTAATGCCAAGCAAGTCATACGTTTCACACTCTGGCCAATCAGCTCCTGCCCATAGTGGCTGGACGGACTGAGTAACAGGCTGATCGCGGTCAAGCTTGACCTTCAACGCAACTGACTGCCTGTTTTTGTATGAGTACAAGTGAACATACACTTCCATATGTGTCTGGAAATCCGTTCCGTGAAGCTCTGAAAGGTAGTCGAAGCCTAATAGTTCGTTGTACTTCAGGAATTCAGCCAGGCGATAATAAGATTCTTTCTTAGCGACTAGTGTTGGAACATCTTTTGAAAGAGGGTTTATATACGAATCTTCCAAAATATCATCACCAAGATTATCGGTAATCGCTTTTAAATATTTATCTAGATAAGGCTGGTTTGGAGATGGCTTTTGCTCTTCCGCGGCCTTTTCTGCTCCTGCGTTCGCCGCGCCTGCGGACTTCGCCTTTGCAGCAGCAGCGGCCTTTGCCTTGGCTGCAGCAATTGCTTTCGCTTTCTCGTCGTCAGCGGAGCCTCCTCCAGCTGCATTAGCTTTCGCTTTCGCTGCCGCTGCAGCCTTT
>NZ_JXIQ01000188.1 GCF_000934845.1 Mesobacillus subterraneus | reverse complement strand
GAGCGGACCGAAGCGACTCGAGGGGCTAGGCGCTGGAGCTGGACAATTCTCGAAGTGAATTTTATACTTCCTTATCTGAAAAAAAAGCCATTCCCAATGAGAATAGCTTATCTTAAAAAGTCTAATAGCGTCGGCTGCAATATGCGGGCTCCGACTCCTAGTGCGGCGCGGTGGACGCTTTCTTGGGTTTTCAGATCGGTGATGACCCGCTCGATATCTGCGTCTTCGTTATCGGACAGGACGCGATTTGCCATTACTTCCTGCTGGGCGATTCGGTCGTCGATCATCTCTAGGCGGTTATAGCGTGCCCCAAGCTCAGAACGTTCTGAAGAAAGATTGTCCATTGCTCCGTCCAATCGTTCCAAAAGCGGGTCCAGATCGCCAGCTTTGTCATCTTCTAAAGCTGTCTGGATCTCCTGGACCACATCAAAAAGTTCTTGATTAAAAACGCCATTTGGATCAACATTGGCCGTCAATGACACGCCGCGTGAAATCTCCACTTTGTAAGCTTTGATAGCAGGGTCAGCCAAGTTTGCTGCAACCTTTGGCGGATTTTCCGTCGGCACGGGCGGGTGATCTGTATCGGTTCCATGGAAAATATAGCGGCCGGATACTTGGGTGTTCGCTACTTGCACCAAATCATCCTTAATTTGTTCCACCTCACGGGCTACTGCCTCACGGTCGGTTGGGCTCATCGAACCGTTCTTCCCTTGAATCACCAGCTCCCGGACACGCTGCAAGCCATTATTGGCCTGCTCGATTCCTGCTTCAGAGTTCTCCATCCACAGATAAAGCTCAGAAAGGTTCCGCTTGTACTGTTCAACTTCAGTTAGGTTGGAGCGGTAAAACATTCCTTTCATCGCTACCACTGGGTCGTCGGAAGGCTTCGTAATTTTTTTGCCAGTGGCGAGCTGATCCTGGTAGGTCCCCATCCGGCGATAGCTTTCGCTCAAGTTTTTTAATGAATTGGAAGAAAGCATTGATTGAGTTATCCGCATTTCATTTCACCTATCTTCCTGCTGTCCCCATGCCATTGATAATTTTATCGAGCATCTCGTCCTGAAGGCTAATCATCCGGGCTGATGCATTGTAGGCATGCTGAAACTGAATCATATTGGTCATTTCTTCGTCCAATGAAACGGAGCTGACTGATTTGCGGCGGTTGTCCACCGATTCTCTCAGTGAATTGCTGTTTTGTGTCAGTCGGACCGCTTCCTGTGAAAGCACGGCCATGCCGCCGATGACACCTTCATAGTAATTACGGAAATTTGCCAGTTCGTCATCAGCTGGATCCGTTGGCGTAAAATCTTCCAGATATTCCAATGGTTTATTGAAAACATCGGCAAGTGCCAGGGCGTTGGAAGAGTCGCCAACAGTAGCGTCGACATATGGAACACCATTGGCATCCAATTTTTCTTCCCCTTGTGCCGTTGCGATATTGTCAAGGCTGTTGTGAATTTCCTGGGCTAGTTCTATTCTTCCGGCAAAACCCGCCCGTTGAATTGGCACATTTTCGGCATCTGCAAAAAATGGATTTTCAGCCTTTTCCGCGTTTACAATATCATTCGGACTTACTCCTTTTGCATGAACAGCATTAAACTCTGTGGCAAATGCATAGGCAAGATTATCCAGCTCTTTCATCATATCAGGATAGACTCCAGCAACTTTGCCGCCTTCCTCATACCCATAGGAATCTACTAACGCTTGAAGCTTTCCTGTCGAATGTAAATCGGTAAAGTCAAAGGTTGAACTGCCAATCGAAATCGTTTTAACCGCTTCACTCGCTCCATCAAAGTTTACGGTCACATCATTTTGCCGATCCCCGCTGACAAGAATTCCAAGCTCCTTGCCGCTGTCGCTGACCATCTTAATGACCGCTTGTCCATCGGCCATTTGCAGCGCGCCGCCGCTTGAACTAGTGTAATCGACTTTGATATTCACAAGCGAAGATAACTCGTCGATCAACCGGTCGCGCTCATCATATAAATCATTCGGCAAATAGCCATGTGGTTCGACATCGGCAATTTGCCCATTGATTTTGCTAATCTGGTAGGTTAACGAATTGATTTCTTTTTCGCTAACCGAAACCTCATTTTTCAAATCTCGCTGGATCGAAGACAAAGAATTGTGCAGGTAGTTGAACGTCTCTGCCACGGCAATTCCGCGCTGGCGAACGACGGAGCGAGCCCCAGGGTTTGTCGGGTTTACAGCCAAATCCTGCAACGACTGCCAAAACTGGTCCATCGTTTTAGACAAACCCGATTCGGATGGCTCGTTCAAGACTTCCTCCAGCTTGTTATAAGCTTCCGCCCTTGTCTCCCAATAACCGAGCTTATTGTTTTCCCCACGGTATTGGACGTCAAGGAAGCTCTCTCTTACACGCTGGATCGAGCCTGCCTTGACGCCTGTTCCTACCTGTCCAGGAATTTGCGGACGATTGAGCGCCGCATTCGGGTATGGCTCGGTCTGCTCAAAATTAATCCGCTGGCGAGAGTACCCGGGCGTGTTGGCATTGGCGATATTATGTCCGGTTGTTTGCAAAGCGCTTTGCTGCGTGTACATGCCGCGGCGCGCTGTTTCTAATCCCATAAAGGTTGAACGCATGTTTCGTTCCTCCAATTATTATGCTTTTGAGTTGAACATCCCTGTTGATGGACCAGGCTTTGCTTTCTTGCCGGCAGGCGGGCCGTAATTGAATTCCTTTTCCTGCGGCAGCACAAGGCTTTTGGAAAAATTGATGAATTGCAGGGACTGATGGATCAGCTGCTGATTCAGGCTATTCCGCACCTTTATTTCGGAGATGACCGCTAGCAGTTCCGCTTTGATCGAGAGAAGCTGCTCTTTGTTTGCCGGATTCGCTTCTGCAATTTGCTGTAAAGACGCACCCGGTAAAATGGCATTCGATACGGCAGCCCGCTGTTGTTCCAGCTTATCGATCGCTGCCACATGGGCTTGCTCCTCCTTCAAAAGCTGATCGAGGGCAGCTGTGTCGCCTGTTTTTACGATATCGGTTTTCTTTACGGCCAATTCGTATAGACTTTTGTGCATTTTATGCAATTTATTCATGATCGTTATCAATGATTCAGCGGACATCGACTGCCCTCCTCCTATAAAACTAGATGCTAGTCTTTTTTCTGATAGAACGCCAGTATGCCCTTGGCTGTTTCTTTCGGGTTTATTTTATACATGCCGTTTTCTACCTGCAGCTTCAGCTCTTCGACTTTTTGCTGGCGCTGGACAGATAGATGAGAAAGCTGCTGCATTTCTTTTGCAGTCGAGGAAATCTCAACCTTATCAGCCTTTTTGTTTGCTGCGTTCGCTGCCGCATCCGGCGTGCTCATCTGGCGTTTATATGGATTGACCCCTGATGGGCCTATATTATGATTAATTTTCATCGTCTATCCCTCACTTCCAAAACGATTTCTACTTTTATTATCGGCAGGAAGCTGCCACTATTTAATCATTCTTTTTCCCTATTCTCGGTGTGTGTAAAAAGTCGCCTGTCGATCGGCGATTTCTTTTTTTCGCTGATCTTCTTTTTGGACGGTGCGCAAGTCAGCAATCAAGTCCTCTGCACACGACGCACAGATTCTTCCTTCTCGAATCACCGCACCGCATTTATCACAAGGATAACCAAAATTAGGAAATTGAGTCAGCTGGAATCGGCCTGCTCGGATGAATTTTAAGATCAACTCTTCCGGGACACCGGTCGCTTCTACGACTTGGAGGACAGTTGCTGCTCTGTTTTCCCGTTTCCTCATGTACTTAGAGACTGTATCGTAGGCTGCCTCTTCTTCCTTCCAGCATTTTTCACAAACATCACGAAATTTATTTTTTACATAGAGTGCATCGCATTTTGGGCAATTTTGAAGGTCCAATGTCCTTCCTCCTTCAATCATATCTTATCTAGCGTGCCAAAGTGAATGAATACACCTTCGCAGCTCCGTTCCGTTTCAAGATTTTTGCTGCTTGCCTGAGCGTCGAGCCTGTAGTATATATATCGTCCACCAGCAAAATTGTTTTACTGTTCAGCTGGAGATCTGTAGTGAATTCGAATACTTGCGGATGGTGGATTCTTTCAGAGCGCGATTTTTTCGACTGTTTTTCGCTGTGAACCCTCGAGAGTAACTGCGTTGGTTCGAAGCCAGCCGTGACAATCAGTGCTTCCGCCTGGTTGAAGCCCCTTTCGTACAGCCGCTCTCCACTTAGCGGAATGGGGACAAGATAATCATAGTGAAAAGCCTGCAAAGCGAGCTGAACATCTTCGGCAAAAATCTCTGCAAGCACATAGTCCCCGCGAAACTTGAATTTCGCGATCACTTCCTTTGTAAAATCGGTATAGCGATACAGGGAGCGATTTTGATCGAGCGTTCCGCGCCACTGCTCATCCTCCTCCCAGCGCGCGCAGTCATTGCAGCGCTTTTCCAGCTTATATTCTGCTTCCAAAAACGCAAATGGCCGGCCGCAGATTTCACAGATTTCCCCAGTAATCGGCGAAAAGTTGTCGCTGCAGTCTCCGCAAATTTTTGCTGCCTTTTCTTCTCTGAATAAAGTCGTCCAGGAAAAATTTGCCTTTATTTCCTGATGGCAGATCAGACAATAATCTTTCATCGATCGATCAGCCCCTTCTTCCTTCCTTCCTTGTTCATCATCAGGATTTGCCTGCGGGCACCGAGCATCGCCTCTGTTTTGCCATAATGAAAAAACGTCACAGTTCCTGTCGGAAATTCGGCGCTTCTTCCTGCCCGGCCAGCAATCTGCACAAGTGCGCTCTCGGTAAAAATTCTGTCCTCCGCCCCGATGACCGCGACATCAATATTCGGGATCGTAACACCGCGTTCGAGAATGGTGGTGGTGAGCAAGATGGGGATTTCCTTATTTCGGAACTTGATGACTTTTGCTTTTCTGTCGGGATCCTCGGCGTGGACTGATTCAATAGAAGGATCCATTCGGCGAAGAATGCGGAGGGTTTTCTCCATGGCGGCGATTTTCGGGGCAAAAATCAGCGCTTGTTTTCCTGCGGCTAATCTAGCCTCTGCCCATTTGCTACTAATCGCCGGCAGTTTCCCTTTCGAAAGCTGCTTCTCCCAGTTTCCGAACCAGATAAACTGTGGCACCGGCAAAGGATGTCGGTGGTAACGGGCAGGTATCGTGATAAACGCTCTTTTGCCAAGACGGCATTGCTGCTGCCATTGCTTCTTAGGGGTAGCAGTTAAGTAGATTAAGGAGGACTTTGGTTTTCTCGCTTGCTCAACAGCATATTGCAGCGTTTGATCGATCGAATAAGGGAAGGCATCGACTTCATCGACAATCATCACTTCGAACGCCCTGTAAAAACGGAGCAGCTGATGCGTCGTAGCAATGGTTAGCTGGGCAGCTTCATGGCGGTCTTCGCTGCCGCCATAAAGAGCGGCAATTTTACAATCCGGGAACACTTTTTGCAGCCTGGGTGCCAGCTCCAGAACGACATCCGTCCTTGGCGTAGCGACGCAAATCCGCTTGCCTGTGGATAACGCCTCGGCAATCCCAGCAAATAACACCTCCGTTTTTCCAGCCCCAGCAACTGCCCAGACAAGCAGCTCCGCTGAGTTTTCCACAGCCTCTGCCACTTGCTGGGACGCTGCCTGCTGTCCTGTTGATAACTTTCCGCTCCATTGAAGCGGGTCCGCAATCTGTCGAAAATTCAGGTCTGGCCCCGCCCAGCTGACAAGCTGCGAGCACTCACTTATCCGGCCCATCATCAAGCATTTGCGGCAATAGAACTCCACTTTTCCACAGCGCGCGCAAGGAAACTCGGCAAACCAGGAAGCATCAGTCGTTCCGCATCTTACACAGGACAGCAGTTCTCTCTTGATTCCCTTCCGAAAAAGCAGATAACCATGTTGTTCGTGCTGCCGTATTTCCTCAAGCGGAAAAGGCAATTCCTCGAGCAGCAGCTGTTTCCCAAACAGGATTTTTTGCATGTCAGCATGGAATGGAAACGAACGGTCTGTGGATAATCGATCAGTGAATGATGATTCATCAACAGGGAGGAGGTAAGTTTCTTCTTTTGTCAAAGTTAATCACAGCCTTTTGTGGATTTTAATGTGGATAACACCGTTTTTATGTGGATAATGTGGGTTACTTTGTTGGTAAGTGTAATGGAAACGGTTATTTCTGTGGATAAATAGAGGTGGGAGCAAATTTTGTTGATAACTTCTATTTTGATGGGGATAACCGATAAAGCGCCAAATCCCCTGCGGATCTGGCGATTCATCCTAATGCTTATTTTTTATACCAGCCCAGCCCCATTGAACCCTCACCAAGATGGGTGCCAATAACCGGCCCGAAGTAGCTTAACAGGAATTCTACATTCGGAAATAGTGATTCTAGCTCGCTTTTCCATTCCAGCGCTTCCGCTTCACGATTGGCATGGATGATGACTGCCCGGTACTCTTCGCCGCTGTTCGCATCCGCTGCAAGCAATTCGACAACACGATTCATTGCTTTTTTACTCGTGCGTACTTTTTCGAACGGAACGATCTTTTTGTCCTGAAAATGCAATAAAGGCTTCACCTGCAGCAGGCTGCCAATCAACGCCTGGGCATTGGACAAGCGGCCGCCGCGCTGAAGATGACTTAAATCGTCTACCATAAAATAAGCGCGGATCGAACGCTTCATTTCCTTCAAACGCTCGAGGATTTCCTCCGCGTGAACACCCTGCTCTGCCAGCTCAGCAGCCTCCAAGGCATAAAAACCCTGCACCATCGCGCTGATTTCCGAGTCAAACGGATAGACTTTTATTCCATCCACCATATCGCCCGCACTGACAGCCCCTTGGAAGGTGCCGCTGATCCCGCTGGACAAGTGGATGCTGATGACCGCATCGTATTCCTTCATCAATTTTTCAAAAAGCGCAACGAACTCACCAATCGGCGGCATGGACGTGCTTGGAAGCTCGCGCTGTTTCACCTCTTTGTAAAATTCCTCTGCACTGATGTCAATTTCTTCTCTATATGTCTCATGATCAAATATCACGCTTAATGGAATCATGTAAATGCCCCATTTTTCCCGCAGCTCCTTCGGGATATACGCGGTACTATCCGTAACGACGGCCGTTTTCATTAGTCCATTCCCACCCTTATGTTTTTCTCTACAGTCTGTCCATCTCATTTTAATCGAACTTTCTGCAAAAAGCATTCTTTCAGGCAAACTCACTAGTGTTGCAAAAAAATATCATAATTTCTAGTTTTCTATCTTTCCTCGTTTAGAGCCAAAAAAGGGAAAGTAAAATGGGAGAAACGGCTTTTTAGTGGATTTGGACAGTTGCTGCCTGACTTATCTATTATAAAGTACTTTTGTTTTTCCGTAAATCAAGGTTATTGTACCTCAGCTCTGAGGAGTAAACTT
>NZ_JXIQ01000187.1 GCF_000934845.1 Mesobacillus subterraneus | reverse complement strand
GACACTAGACAAGCGACTCGAGGGGCTAGGCGCTGGAGCTAGACAATTCTCAAAGTGAATTTTATACTTCTTATTCTTTAAGAAAAGCTTATCGTTTCCCGCTGTCAAACGTTTCACCCACGGCCTTTGGAGCCTGTGATGATTTAGAGAAGATGACAAGTGCAATCAGCGTAACTACATAAGGAAAAATCTTTAAGAGAATAGGCGGGATGACAGCCAGTTCTGGTATTACCTGTGATACGTTCGCAATTGTACTAGCAAAACCAAAGAAAAAGGTGGCTGCCAATACGCCAAGCGGCTTCCACTGACCGAAAATCAAGGATGCCAAGGCAAGGAACCCAAGACCGGATACCGTACCTGTAAACTCACCAGCATAAGTTACAATGATCAAAGCGCCACCTAGACCGGCAAAGGCACCAGAGATGAGCACTCCGCTATAGCGCACTCTTCGTACGTTTATTCCTGCTGCCTCTGCAGCTTGTGGAAATTCTCCGCAGGATCTCAAACGAAGGCCAAATCTTGTTTTGTAAAGGATAAACGAACTGATGAAAAGAATTGCCAAAACAAACCAAGTGGTAGGATACGTTTTTGTAAAGAAAAGATCCCCAATAATTGGAATATCTGACAAAAAAGGCACATTGGATGGCGTGAATCCACTGGTAATACGAATATTCCCGCTTCCTGTCATATTTCTTGCAAGGAATATTGTCAGCGCGGTTGCAATTAAATTAATTGCCGTACCACTTATGATTTGATCTGCGTTTAAGTTGATGCTAGCAAATGCATGCAATACCGAAAAAAGAATGCCTGCTATTACGGCAGCCAATAATCCTAGCCAAAGCACGAGCGTATTGTTTTCGAATACTCCGCTAAGATAATGGATGGATAAGGCTCCTGAGAAGGCACCAATAATCATTAAGCCTTCAAGGGCAATGTTCACAATTCCGCTGCGCTCACTAAAAAGACCACCCAATGCTGTAATGAGAAGTGGAATGGTAAAGACAATCGCGTAAGGAAATATTTGTTCGATAATATGCCACATCTTAGGAATCTCCCTTCTCGACTACAGGACCACTTTTTTCTTTTCGATTAGAGCTTTTCTTTTTCAACTTGTTCAGCGAGCGCTCAATCAGTACACTAGTCGCTGCAAAATAGATAATGATCGCAATAATCGTATTAGCCAGTTCAGGTGGAATTTCCGTCATCGCATTCATAAATCCTGTCCCGGAATAAAGGATTCCAAATAAAACAGCAGCGAAGAACACGCCAATTGGATTATTGGCTCCAAGCAGCGCTACCGCAATTCCATCATAGCCTTGAGCTGGCAGAATTCCGATCTGGATACTGGAAGCATTCCCAGTGTATAGCACTACTCCTCCGAGACCAGCAAGGCCCCCAGAAATCAGCATCGATAAAATGATATTGCGATTCACCTTCATACCTGCATATTCGGCAGCAAATCGGTTGAACCCGACTGCTTTTAACTCATACCCTAAGGTCGTTTTATCAATAATGAAGGCTACAATGATTACCGCGATAACGCCCAAGAATAAGCCGAGGTTAATGTAGGAACCCTGAAACATATCTGTCAGCCAAGGCGTACGCAAGGTAGCTGATTCGGAAAGCTTTTTGGATTCCGTTTCAAGAAATTCTCCCTTAAAATATCCAGGAATGACATAATAGACCGTCCAATAGGCAATCCAGTTCATCATGATCGTCGAAACAACCTCATGAACATTAAACTTTGCCTTCAACAACCCTGGAACGAAAGCCCATAGCGCTCCGCCAAGCATTCCAACCAAAATCATCAATGCAAGCAGGACTGGTCTTGAAAAATCATACGTAAGGCCAACTGCAGAAGCCATTAACCCGCCAATTAACATTTGGCCGGACGCCCCAATATTGAACAAACCGGTTCGGAACGCAAAAGCAACGGACAATCCGGTAAAAATAAGCGGAGTTGCCGTAGCGAACGTATTCCCAATACGTTCCAGGTTTTTTAGTGCCCCTTGAAGGAGATAGGAATAACCTTCAATCGGATTGCTTCCGATGAATAGCATCAGAATTCCTCCAGCGACCAATCCTAATAGAATGGATATAATCGATACGATGGTATGTCTCATAAGCTTTTCTCCTTCGCCACGCCTGCCATCATTAGACCAACTTCATTTTCGTTCGTTTCTGCAGCATTCACTACGCCGACTAATTCACCATTATTCACTATCGCGATGCGATCAGATAGCTGCAGAATTTCATCTAGTTCAAGAGATACAAGCAGTACAGCATTTCCTTTATCACGGTGTTCCACGATTCTTTTATGGATATATTCAATCGACCCTACGTCGAGCCCGCGAGTAGGTTGGACACAAATGAGCAGTTTCGGATCCAATTCCAGTTCTCTACCGATGATCGCCTTTTGCTGATTGCCACCTGATAGTGTTCTCGCAATGGAGACTGCACCCTCCCCAGAACGCACATCGAAATTCGTCAAAATATTCTGTGTATATGTTTTCATCGCTTTTTTGTTCAGGATCCCATTTTTCGAAAAGGGCTTTTTGTTATAAATTTGCAAGACCATATTTTCTTGTAAAGTGTAATCAAGAACAAGACCTCGTTTGTGGCGGTCTTCTGGAATGTGACTCATTCCTTTTTCAAGCCGTTCACGGACCGGCAGGCTGCTGATTTCGTTGCCATCAATCTGGATAGAGCCTGATTCTGCTTTTCGTAATCCTGTAATTGCTTCAATCAGTTCTGTTTGGCCATTGCCTTCCACTCCAGCAATCCCTACAATTTCACCAGCACGAACTTCAAGTGAGAAATCTTTCAAGCCCATAACTTTTCTATTGTTTTTCACAGATAGAGAATCTATTTTAAGTACTACCTCTAAAGGAGTACTTTCTTTCTTATCCACTTTGAATGAAACATGCCGGCCTACCATCATTTCTGCAAGGCTAGCTTCACTCGCTTCAGCCACATTGACCGTACCGATCCCCTTACCACGGCGTATGACCGTACAGCGATCAGCCACTGCTTTAATTTCTTTCAATTTATGAGTGATAATGATAATTGACTTTCCTTCGTTAATTAGATTGCGCATGATCTTCATCAATTCTTCAATTTCTACTGGTGTAAGAACAGCGGTTGGTTCATCCAATATTAAGACGTCTGCATTTCGGTAAAGCATCTTTAAAATTTCTACTCTTTGTTGCATCCCTACGGAAATTTCTTCAATTTTTGCATGAGGATCTACATTTAATCCGTAATACTTTGATAATTCTTCAATTCTTTTTGCTGCTTTGTCGATATCGAGTACCATGCCTTTAAGCGGTTCGCTGCCCAGGATAATATTTTCTGTGACGGTAAAATTGTCTACCAGTTTAAAATGCTGGTGTACCATCCCAATCCCTAAACGGTTGGCCACATTGGGATTTGTGATGTGCACTTCTTTTCCATGAACTTTTACGACGCCTTGTTCAGGCTGATACATTCCGAATAAAACGCCCATCAAGGTTGATTTGCCTGCACCATTTTCTCCCAACAGCGCATGGATTTCCCCTTTTTTTAATGTTAGGGTGATATTATCGTTGGCTACGATACCCGGGAATTCTTTCCGGATATTTAACATTTCTACAACATAACTCATAGTAGCACTCACCTTTGTAATAGACTCTATACCTTTTTAAAAAATAGGGAGCCCCCTATACCGAATTAAATTTTCAGGAAGATCTTTCAAAAATTTACCGTTTGGATTTCAATAGACAAAAGAGACGGAAAGAACCGTCTCTTTCACCTATTTTACTTAAACAAATCTCCTTGTTCCCCAGAAACTTTAATCTCTCCAGACTTGATCTTTTCGTAGACTTCCTTCACCTTGCTAACCGTTTCATCGCTTAGGTTAGGGTTTTTGTCAGGAAGACCGATGCCATCGTTTTTGGCATCAAAAGTCAGAGTTTGTCCGCCAGGGAATTTGCCATCCAGTTCAGCTTTCACCATGTCATAAGAAACCTGGTCAAGCTTCTTCATTGCAGAAGTAAGGATAACGGACTTGTCACCTTCATATTTACCATCTTCATACTGGTCAACGTCTACGCCAACAATCCAAATTTTTTCGCCAGCGCTAGCGCGGTCCTTCGCTTCTTTAATAGCACCGACTCCAACGCCACCTGCAGCTGTAAAGATTACATCAACACCACGATCGTAGTATTGAGCGGCAATTTGTCCACCAGCAGCTGCATTATCAAATGAACCTTGATAAATAACGTTTTCTTTTTTGATTGCTACATTTGTACCAAGATTTTCGTTCGCATATTTAAGGCCTTGCTGGAAGCCCCAGTTGAACTTCTGTACAGCAGGAATTTCCATCCCGCCGATGAAGCCGGCTTCCCCTTCTTTTAGTTCAAGAGCAGCTGCTACACCAGCAAGGAAGCCGGATTCGTGCTCTGCAAAGAATACAGCAACCGTGTTTTCCTTTACAACAGGATTGAAGTCTCCATTATGTGGATTTCCGTCAAGAATGACGAACTTAGCATCTTTGTATTTATCTTGCGCTTGGAATACAGCCGTTTCGAACTTAAATCCAGGAGTAACAATGAACTTATAGCCTGCGTCGTAAAGATTGCCCATTTCTTTTAAATATTCAGCTTCCGTTGTTCCTGCAGGCTTAAGGTACTTAGAATCGACGCCAAATTCATCTTCCGCCTTGAGGATGCCTTCCCATGTGCCCTGGTTAAAAGATTTGTCATCAATTGTACCAGCATCTGTAACCATACCAACTTTTAAATCTGATTTCTTGCTACTGTCGCTGCTACTTCCATTGCTATCGCTGCCACAGCCAGCTAACATAGTGCCTGCTGCCAATAGCAAAGACATCGCTAAACCAAATTTTCGCTTTTTCAAGGTCTGTACCCCCTAGAGAATTGTTTGTAGGATTTAGCAGGAATGTTCTGAAAACCTGAACCGATAGCGTTTTCATAAGTCAGTAAAAAGTTAAACTCTTTTTCTAAGGACGTGAAAACTGAACTTATCGGCTTTAAAGTAATTTACTGAGTAAAGAATCGGCTCGTCATTTTCATCGAAATGCATCTGCTTTAATACGAGCAGAGCCGTTTCGGGTTCACATTCCAGGAACGGTGAAATCTTTTCATGATAGCCTATCGGCTCGATTTGTGCGACTGCATAGGTAACTTTCCTGTTTGATTTGACTTCAAGGAGATGGAGCAATGATTCGTCCCCATACGAAAAGTCTCCAGACAGAATTGTTCCAGGAATTTTGTCCAGACAATAGACTACTGGCTCCCCATTTGCGGTCCTAACTCGTTCAATCAAAGTAATTTCATCATCAATGGAACAGGAAAAACGACGAATATCTTCTTCAGTTGGACCCGTCGTCGTAGAGTTCAAAAAGATGGTTCCTGGCTTCATCCCGGCTTGTTCAATCATAGCGGTCACACTGTTAAGCTGTTCGATTCCTGAAGAAAACAATGGTTTGGCGTTCACGAAGGTCCCTACACCATGCCGGCGAATAATGACATTTTCTTCTTCAAGAATCCGCAAGGCCTCCCTTAGTGTGGCTCTGCTTACGCCTAACTGTTTGGCAAGATCAAACTCTGACGGGAGCTTTTCTCTTTCTTTATAAACCCCTTCTTGAATATCCTGCTTCAAGTGATCGATTACTTGTAAATACAGGTGCCGGTTATCTGATTTGATCGACATGAGGCGTTCCTCCAACCCTTATTGCTCAAAGACATCAGACCTCTGATGTATAGCATTCCTACTAATCGAAAATACTATAACACTTTTTTAATGATAAATAAATAGCGTTTCAACATTTTGTCGAAAAAAGCTGGAAAGACAAAATGACTAAGTTTCTAGTTACATTCATTATCTGTGAAAGCGATTTCTCTATAAAAGCTGGATGTGCTCACCCAGCTTTTTTCCTATCCGCGTTTTTCTTACGCTTCTTCTGACTTAGCCACCAGAACTGTTCGTGGTTTGCTGCCTTCATATGGCCCGACAATGCCGCGAAGTTCCATCTCATCAATCAGTCTGGCAGCACGTGAATAACCAATTCTGAACCTTCTCTGAAGCATCGACACAGATGCTGTCTGCATCTCGACGACAAGGTCTACCGCATCATTATACAAATCATCCTCAACTACTGAAGTATTCTCCGGCACATCTTCAGGAATCATTTCCTCCTGGTACTGAGCCTTCTGTTGGCCGATTACATAATTAACTACCTTTTCTACTTCCTCATCTGATAAAAATGCTCCCTGCACCCTGACTGGCTTCGAGGCGCCAACCGGCAAGAATAGCATGTCTCCCCTTCCAAGTAGCTTTTCGGCTCCACCCATATCGAGGATCGTCCTAGAATCTGTCATCGAAGATACAGCAAAGGCAATTCTTGATGGAATGTTCGCTTTGATCACTCCGGTAATGACATCAACGGAAGGTCTTTGGGTTGCGATGATCAAATGAATTCCTGCAGCACGAGCCATTTGTGCTAGACGCGTGATCGAATCCTCGACATCAGAGGACGCAACCATCATCAGGTCTGCAAGCTCGTCCACGATGACAACAATGAAAGGGAGGAGCGGCTGGCTGGCTTCTTCCTCGTTATTATACCGCTTAATATATTCATTATAGCCTTCAATGTTCCTTGTTCCGGTATGAGAGAAAAGTTCATAACGTCTTTCCATCTCATTAACCACTTTTTTTAGCGCCTGCGATGCTTTCTTTGCATTGGTAACAACTGGCGCCAGCAAATGCGGGATACCATTATAGACATTCAGCTCGACCATTTTTGGGTCGATCATCATCAGTTTCACCTCATGAGGCTTGGCCCTCATCAGGATACTGGTGATGATTCCGTTTATACAGACACTCTTGCCGCTACCTGTCGCTCCGGCAACTAGGAGATGGGGCATTTTATTCAATTCCGCTAGCACTGCTTCACCGGTTATATCCCGTCCAAGCCCAATCTGCAGCTTGGAAGCGGATTTTTGATGTTGGTTTGCTTCAATGACCTCTCGTAATGATACCATCGCCACCTCTGAGTTCGGAACTTCGATCCCAATAGCAGACTTACCTGGAATCGGCGCCTCAATCCTAATATCCTTGGCAGCCAAAGCTAGGGCCAAATCATCATTCAAGCTCACAATCCTACTGACCTTCACTCCGACATCGGGATAGACCTCATATTTAGTAACAGCTGGCCCGAGATGGACCTGCGTAACCCTTGCCTTCACGCCAAAACTATGGAATGTCCGCTCAAGCTTGGCCGCATTTGCATGAATCAATTCATATTCACCGCTCTGGTCCGTTTTATTCGGCAGTTTCAATAAATCCATTGGCGGAAGCTCATATGAGGTATTCTCTGTCTCTGCAAAAGCGATTGGCTGCTTAAATTCCTCGTCTTCGGACTTCATTTCCGCTTTCGCTTTCTTTCCTGGCTGCTGGCTTGGTTGTTCAGTCGGAGCAGCATATGCTCGCTCTGCAAAACTTGAGATGATTGGTTCTGGAGATGGTTCCACTGGAATATCGATCGTTCTATTCACAGAGTCCTCTTCAAGAGGTGTTTCTTTTTTGGCTTCTTTGCTGCTGGATGGCTGTTTTTGTTGTTGTTTTTCTTTCCAATGTTTCACGTCCTCGATAAATGAAAGCCACTGGTTTTTAATGAACCCGACCATCGGTGCAGTAATTTTGCCTGCAGTTTCTGTAAAAGTTTTGCCTGTTACGAGAATTCCACCAATGATGATCAAAAGAAAAGCAATGAGCTGCGAGCCTGCTGCATCGAATAAATAATAAAACAGCGCGAACAGTACAGCACCGATCATGCCGCCACCAAGGTCTGTAGTACTACTCTCCCCTTTTGCTTCCATGACATATAACTCAAACGTGTTCTTGATGACGCTAGGATCTGCAAACTTCCCGCCATTGGACAATAATTCAAATAATGTTACATGACTTAGCAGCAAAACTGCACTAATCATCAAGTATGTACCAATCAGTTTCGTGTGAAAAAGAAACGGGAGTTGCCTTTTCCACATGATAAAAATACTAAAAACGACCAATCCAATGAGACCGATCATATACCACTCACCAAAGAAAAAGCGAAAAAACATCACGATTGTTTTTCCGACAGCTCCCAAATCTGCCATCGCAATGATGGCAAAAGCAAGCAAGGCTAACCCTGCAAGCTCATATTTTATGGTAGTTTTCGCATCACTTTTCTTTCTTGATTGCCTTTTTTTCTTTTTGACCATTTTACTATCACCTGAATCTTTATAGCTTCACTTTCAGCATCATCAGCAAAAAGCAAGAAGAAAAGCAGCCCGATCCGGCTGCCAAAATGCTGTGTGTATCGATATTATATCATATTCGCAAACAGAATCGGCACTTCGTTTTATTGTCACATATTCTAGCGAAGTGAAATGGTGGACCCAGGTTTACATACTGGGTCCATATAATGATTTGGATCTGTACTCATTACCCTAACAATCCGGTATTCATGATTCTCTGTCCATTCAGCCATAAGCGGAATCCCATTATAGGAAATCATGACTTGATTGTTTCCCTCTTCTTCACTGTAGGGAAATACTTGTTCAAGTGGCACCATTGTATACAGGATCATTGCACAATCACTTCTGTCTTAGATTTATTGATATCGATCAGTTCATTTAGCTTCTTCATTGCCTTTCCAATGCCGCCAACTTCATGAATCAATCCCATATCCACTGCATCGTGGCCAACTACGTTTGTACCAATATCCCTAGTTAGGTTTCCTTTGGCAAACATGAGTTCTTTGAATTTTTCCTCCGGGATGTTCGAATGTTTCGTCACAAAATTAACTACCCGCTCTTGCATTTTATCCAGATATTCAAAGGTTGCAGGAACACCGATTACCATACCGGTCAATCTGATAGGATGAATCGTCATCGTCGCTGTTTCGGCGATAAACGAGTAATCACAGGAAACGGCGATTGGAACTCCGATCGAATGTCCTCCTCCCAACACGATGGAAACTGACGGTTTGGAAAGGGAAGCAAGCATCTCTGAAATGGCCAGTCCTGCTTCTACATCCCCACCGATCGTATTCAGAATAACCAGAAGTCCCTCGATATTCTGATTCTGCTCAATTGCCACAAGCTGTGGGATAAGATGTTCATACTTTGTCGTCTTGTTATGAGGCGGCAGCTGCATATGGCCTTCAATTTGGCCTACAATTGTCAAGCAATGGATTTTTGAATCTGGGGACAGCTGAGGCACATTCGTCTGGCCCAACTGCTGAATTTTTTCAAGAAGACCCGATGGTTTATTTTCCTGTTCAGTTTGTTGTTCCTGGTTTCCGACCTCCTGTGTTTCAGCATGATTTATATTCATTTCCTCATCCATCCTTTTATGCTCCCTTCAGACATGATAACTTTAGTATGAACATCCTCATCCATTTCATTCCGAAGCAAATTTAGGAGAGTATAAGAAAACCCGGGCAAACTGCGCCCGGCCCTTTTTCTTTTGGCGGTAATTGAAGCCTGTTGCTTTCCGCGGGGTGTCAGGCGAGCCTCCTGTCGCTATTCCCGCAGGAGTCGAGTGTCTTCCGTTCCAATCAACAGAGTGTAAAAAATTATTATTTGGCTTTCACTAAATCCATAAGTATATGTTTCGTGGTTTTTTACTAAAACAACTGCCATAAGGGCATCTTTCAAGCGGAAAGATACCCTTATGCGAGCATTTTCACCTCTATAAGGGCACCTTTCAAGCAGAAAGATACCCTTATGCAGGATTTCCATCTCTGCTAATGGAGACAGCCTTTTCTCTTATCGTTTTACTTCCATTAAAATAGGCAAAATCATTGGTCGTCGCTTTGTTTTTTCAAATAAATACTGATGAAGGAAATCTCGCATCTCCTGCTTTAAACCAGTCCAGTCAAACTGTTCTTTTAGAAGGTTTTTTTCGACGATTTCCTTTATATAAGCGGCTGAATCGACCATTAATTTTTCTGATTCACGCACATAGACGAACCCACGGGAAAGGATTTCCGGTCCTGAAATGATTTTTCTGTCTGCTTTATTCAGGGTCACAACAACAATTAAAACACCATCCTGTGAAAGCAGTCTTCGGTCACGGAGCACGATGTTTCCTACATCTCCCACTCCGATTCCATCGATTAATGTGTTTCCTGCCTGCACTTTTTGAGTTGACTTGAGTATCCCGCCTGAAAGGTCGATTACATCGCCAAGGTTAGGAATGAAAATATTTTCTTCCGGGACTCCGCATGACTGTGCAACTTTTTTATGTGCTTTCAGCATTTTATATTCACCATGCACTGGAATGAAGAATTTCGGGTTCATCAGATTGATCATGAATTTCAATTCTTCCTGGCTTCCATGGCTTGAAACCTGGACGCTATTCTTGCTTGCCACTACGTTTGCGCCTGCCCGGTAAAGCATATCCATTGTTTTGTATAGGAATACTTCTCTTCCTCTAAGAGGGGAGGCAGCGAACAGAACGGTGTCCCCTTCCTGGATATTCACCTGTGGATGAGCTTTTTTCGCCATCTTCTGCAGAACTTCAATAGGCTCGCCTTGGCTGTCCGCTATTAAAAAAACCACTTCTGTATCTGCCAAGCGCTTTATATCCTCAACCGAAAGGAGGCAATCGCTTTCTACTTGCAAATAACCAAGCTCCAAAGCGATTTCTATCACCCTTTTCAAATTTTCTCCAACCACAGCTACTTTGCGGCCATGAGATATGGCAGTATCTATAAGATGCTGGATTCTATTTAAATCTGAAGCAAAGCAAGCAGCGATAATTCGGCCATTGGCATTATAAAAAACACGGGATAATTCTTCTACGACGAGTGATTCAGATGGTGTATACCCTGGTTTTTCAGCCTCTGTACTATCGGAAAGCAGGCAAAGCACACCTCGCTCGCCAATGGATGCCATCCTGCCAATTTCCGGCTTATACAATCGTGCTGCTGCCTGGTCGAATTTAAAGTCCCCTGTATAGACAATGGCCCCTTCTGATGTATGAATACAAATTCCGACAGAATCTGGAATACTGTGGTTTGTCTTAAAAAAGGAAATGGAAACATTTCCGAAATCCAGTTCTGTATCTGCTGTAATTTCTTGAAAATCAACTTTTCCGGTAAATTCTTGCTCCTTGATTTTTTCTTTTGCAAGCGCAAGAGTAAGCTTCGTTCCATATACCGGTACAGTTAATTTCCGCAGGAGGTAGGTTAACGCTCCTATATGGTCTTCATGTCCATGTGTCAGAAAAACTCCTTTTACCCTTTTACTGTTGGCACTTAAATAGGAAAAATCCGGAATGACGATATCGATCCCAAGCATGTCATCTTCTGGGAACATCAATCCGGCATCCATTACAAAAATATCATTGTCCACTTCGGTGACATACATATTTTTTCCCATTTCCCCTACGCCACCAAGCGCAATGATTTTAACGTTTTCATTTTTAATTATCAATTGTCTGCTCCTCCTATGTAGTTATCTCCCGAACGAAATCAATTAAAACCATTATACTTGATGGCAGAAAATCCTTACAACTTAATTCTCTGTTTTGCACAGTTTTAAAAGTTACCTGATTCGAATGCTAAGCGCTGCAGAAAGAAATTGTAAAGGAAAAAGGCCAGCCATATTTGGCCAGCCTTTGTAGAATAAGAAAGTATAAAATTCACTTTTCTTATTCGAACAATTTTGCTACTGCTGTTCTTTCTTGCTCTGTCATTGGTACCATTGGCAAACGAACCGAGCCAACGTCGAGCCCTTTTAGCTGCAAAGCCGTTTTGATTGGTCCGGGACTTGGAGCGGCAAACATCCCTTGCATGATTGGAAGCAGACGCTGGTGCAATTTCGCTGCATCTTCGTTTCTACCATTGAGAAATGCTTCCACCATTGCTTGCATCTCGTTGCCAATCACATGGGCGGCAACCGAGACAATTCCAACTCCTCCAATCGCGAGTACCGGAAGTGTCATCCCGTCATCTCCGCTGTAAAGAAGAAAATCCTCCGGCGTGCTGGCAATGATTTTTGTCATCGCATTCAGATCGCCGCTCGCTTCCTTGACAGCCACGATATTCGGGATGTCAGCAAGCCTGATTATCGTTTCAGGCTGTATAGTAACTGAGGTCCTGGAAGGGATATTGTAAATCATCAATGGCAAGGCCGTAGCTTCCGCTGCCGCTTTATAATGTTGATAAAGGCCTTCCTGGTTTGGCTTGTTATAATAAGGTGCGACAATCATAATCGCATCCACACCAGTTTCTTCTGCTTTCTTCGTCAACTCGACCGTAGCATATGTGTCGTTGCTGCCTGTTCCAGCAATGACTGGAACTCTTTTGTCAACGACTTTCACGACATGCTGAAATAATGCGAGTTTTTCTTCCTTTGAAAGGGTGGGAGATTCACCTGTAGTTCCTGCGATAACTAGTGAATCGGTGCCGTTCGATATCAAATGGTTGACTAGTTTGGTTGTTTTAGCGAAATCAATGTGACCTTTATGATCGAATGGGGTCACCATTGCTGTAGATACTCTTCCGAATTGAACCATTCCTGTTCACTCCTATTCTTAAAAGCTGGGTGCAAGCGATATTATCGATCGTTTCTTTCGAATTCTATCGTTTCTTCTTCGAGCTGGAAAGCATCATGAAGTGCATTCACCGCTTTTCCCAAATCCTCCTGTTTAACAAGAACCCAAATAGTTGTGTGGCTGTCAGCGGATTGAAGGATGCGAATGCCTTTTTCGGATAATGCCGTTACGATTTTCGAGGTCACACCTGGAACACCCGCCATACCTGCACCTACAACAGAGACTTTAGCACAATGCTTCTCCACCTGTGGAGAGTGCCCTAGACCTTCAAGGACTTTCACCGCCCGGTCTGTCATTTCATCATTTACAGTATATACTACTTCATTAGGAGATATATTGATGAAATCCACGCTGATGTTTTCATTGGCCATAGCCTTGAATACTTCTGATTGTAGATTGTATTGATCCTTTTTGGCAAAAACTTTGATTTGACTGACGTCGGAAACATGGGCAATCCCTGTAACAGGACGTTCTTTAATATCCGTTCCCTTCTTTTCGCGATTCAGGGTTGTCACCAAAGTCCCGAGGCCTTTCGAATACGTGGACCTGATCCTGATTGGCACTTTTGCCTGCATGGCAATCTCAACAGCACGAGGGTGAATGACCTTCGCCCCCTGATATGCCAAGTTGCAAACCTCTGTATAGGTAACGACGGAAAGCGGTCGTGCATTATCAGCAATCCGCGGATCGGCTGTCATGATTCCTTCCACATCGGTGAAGATGTCAATCCATTCAGCATTCAAAGCTGCACCTAAAGCGGCGGCGGACGTATCACTTCCGCCTCTTCCGATCGTAGTTATATCTCCATTTTTGGCTGCTCCCTGAAATCCCGCGACAACCACTACATCTACATTGTTTAATTCCTGCAGCAAACGGTCACATTTCATTTCCATGATCCTGGCGTTCGTATGCTCACTGTTCGTCCTGAAACCTGCCTGTGCACCAGTAAGAGCAGTCGCATTAAGGCCATGCTCAACCAGGAGATTTGTAAAGACCACACTCGATATCGTTTCACCGCAGGACAGCAGCAGGTCAAGCTCTCGCTTGCTGACTTTGCTTCCATTTCCACCAATCAGGCTGAGGAGCGTGTCCGTCGCATATGGATCACCCTTCCGGCCCATTGCCGAAACTACTACAACTGCTTTATATCCGTCTGCAACGGCATTTTTTATATGATCTATAGCGTGACTGCGGCTTTGCTGATCTCGAACAGACGTACCGCCGAATTTTTGAACGATTATTTTCATCAAAACACCTCAGAATTCTGTCATCTAACCGACTGCGTTATTTTACAAGACCAAGCTTAACAAGACTTTCTGCTATCTGAACAGAGTTCCATGCAGCTCCTTTAAGAAGATTGTCGGATACTACCCACATGTGGAAGCCTTTATCGTTATCAAGATCCTTCCTGATCCGGCCAACGAAAACATCTCTTTTTCCCACACAGAGTGCAGGCATTGGATATAATTGCTGCTCCGGATCATCCTGCAGAACTACACCAGGAGATTCTGCCAATAATGCCTTCACATCTGTGGCTGACACCCCGCCTTCAGTCATTTCAATATACACTGATTCTGAATGGCCGGTTCCCACAGGAAGACGCACACATGTAGCTGCAATCTGAAGCTCTGGCATGTGCATAATCTTCTTCGTTTCATTGATCATTTTCATTTCTTCATATGTGAATCCATTCTCCACGAATGTATCAATTTGCGGGATCGCATTGAAGGCAATCTGGTAGTGCTTTTCTCCGGATTTGACAGGAAGGATTTGAGGATCAATATCTTTGCCATCAAGGATTGCCCGAGTTTGGTCCTCCATCTCCTTCACCGCTGCTCCGCCTGCACCAGATACTGCCTGATAAGTTGAAACGATAATTTTATCAAGACCGTAGCGTTTACGAAGCGGCTCTAATGCGACAACCATCTGAATCGTCGAACAATTAGGGTTGGCGATGATTCCGTTGTGATTAAGCAAATCTTCTTCATTCACTTCTGGCACTACCAGTGGGATATGTTCATCCATTCTGAAAGCACTTGTATTATCTACAACAATTGCCCCATGTCTTACCGCTTCCGGTGCCAATTGTTTCGAAACACTTCCTCCGGCGCTAAAAAGGGCGATATCCACGCCTGCAAAGCTTTCCGGTTTTGCTTCCTCAACTGTTATTTCATTCCCTTTATATATGACCTTCGAACCAGCAGATCTCGCTGAAGAAAGCAATACTAGTTCTGAAACTGGAAAATCTCTGTTTTCAAGAGTCTTGATCATTTGCTGACCAACTGCTCCTGTTGCTCCAACTACTGCTACTCGGAATTCTTTTCTCTCTGTCATACTTGTTTCCCCTTCCACTGCCAATATCGATTTGATGTATATTATTCTATATTTTATCATATTCACTCTCTAAGGAAAGAAACATTTTACGACACTGCCGGAGAAAAGCGTTCCCAGTTGAAATATTTATGTTTGTTTGTCTAGGATCACTTGTATTCTTCTAGTTATCCTTATAACGTTCCACAAGCACTGGCTGCAGTTGTATGCCTTTCATTGCTTCGAGAACCGTTTCGGAGAGCAGCTCCATCTTTGCTACCATTGAATTAGGTTTTTTAATCGGATCATCCTGACCAAAAGGAATCATGAAAATATTCTTGGTTGCCATTAGTCTCATCAAATTTATGCCATTAAGTCCCAATGCATCATTGGTAGAAATACCGAGCACTACTGGTTTTTGGTTTCTTAAAGTAGCTTTAGCCGCCATCAAGACTGGGGAATCTGTCATCGCATTTGCAAATTTGCTCATAGAGTTCCCAGTAAGAGGCGCAATGACCATGCAATCCAACGGAATTTTTGGTCCAAGAGGCTCTGCCTTAACGATGGAGTCAATCACTTTATTGCCCGTGAGTGCTTCAATTCGCTCTACCCAATCTTCGCCTTTTCCAAAACGTGTTTCCGTACTTTTAACAGTGAATGTAACAACCGGCAAAACTTCTGCGCCTGCATTTACCAACTTCTTGATTTCTGGAAAAACAGCATCATACGTACAATGGGAACCTGTCAATCCAAAACCAATCTTTTTTCCTTGTAAACTCATTCTTCTATCTCCTTTCTTTTAGTGAAATCTTCCATAAGCAATTGAGAAAGAACATTTGCTAATATAAAACCTGCCGTCTTGGGTGCTACGATACCCGGAAGCCCTGGCGCAAGCAAAGCCTTGATTCCGCGTTTTTCCGCATAACGAAAATCTGTTCCACCTGGTTTGGACGCAAGGTCAATGATCAATGTATGGGCAGGCATTCTTGAGATGACAGAAGCAGTTACAATCGGATACGGAATGGTATTAATGCAAATATCGCTATCAGAAACTGCCTGACCTATATCTGATAAAAAGAAAGCTTCTAAACCCATTTCAATAATCCTAGCAATATGCTCACTTTTACGGGCACCCACCTTTACCTTTGCCCCAAGTGCGTGGAATGTTCTTGCAACACTCATACCGACTCTTCCAAGCCCAAGAACTGAGACATTTGAGCCATGGATTGTGAAATCTGTATGCTGGATTGCCATCATGATTGTTCCTTCCACCGTAGGAATAGAGTTATAGATGGCGACATCATCCCGGGAGAAAAGCTGGACTAGTTTCCTGTTTGCCTGCTTGGCAATTCCGGTCAAGTATGCATTGCTAATACCTGAATAAACTGTGCAATGCTCTGGTGTCCGTTCAAGCATTTCTTGTACGAGAACTACTTTTTCATTGGAGAATATGGTTTCGACCTGACCATCGAGACTGGTTCCTGGAACAGGCAGGATCAAAGCATCCTGAACGGAAAAATCAACTTCCTCTATCTTTTCTTTTGAGGCACCTGTAAATGCATGGTCCAATTGCTCGAAGCCTATTAAAGAAAGCTTTGCATCAAGCTCTGTTAGCTTGCGAATAATCTCCAGCTGTCTTGCATCACCGCCGATAACCGCGATTTGCATTTCGGTCAGCATGAGAACAATCACCTTCTTTTCCATTAATCCTGGCTTAATTTCTATTCAACACGAACTACTTACACATCATATGTATTCAATCGAGAATAGGTGAGTTAAAAGCACCAACAACCAAATACACAAAACCCAATTAGCTTGTTATTTGCAAAAAAAATAAGCCGGCATTTATGCCCGCTTCACTCTTCTTCCGGTATATCGATGATGATCATATCTGCACCTATTTTTTTAATGTGCTTCCACGGCACCCTTACCTCGCCGGATTGCTTACGTAGGCCAAACCATTTTAATGATGGGATGATCAACGCTTCTATCTGACCGGTTCTCTCGTTAATATCCAAATCTGTCTGACCGAGTACTCCTAACCTTTCCGCCTTTTTCACGTCCACAATTTCTTTGCCTCCAAGTTCACTCAGCTTCATGGTAACCCTCCTCCTCGTCATTTTGTCCTTATCCTATATGTATCATTACGAATTCTTTTTTAGAATAGAAAAAACAGCAGCTTATTCAAAAAGCTGCTGCTAGTTTGATTAAATGGTTGGCAGTTCGCCACTCGGGCTGACAAGCGATATGGAAAACTGGTCAGTGAAAATTTTATTGGCGATACCGTCTACACGTTCCTTTGTCACCTGATCGATTTGTTCGACGATTTCATCAAGAGAGCGATGCCTTCCAAGTAAAAGTTCATTTTTTCCATTCCTGCTCATGCGGCTGTTTGTGCTTTCAAGGCTTAGCATTAAACTGCCTTTCAGTTGCTCTTTGCTATTATTAAGTTCTTTTTCTGTAATGCCATCTGCACGGAGCTTATGAAGTGTCTCCTGGATTGTATCATAAAGAACATTCAGCTGATTTGCACCGGTTCCGCCATAAATTGTCACCATTCCGCTATCGCGGTATGCAGAATGATAGGAAAATACGGAATAGGCTAATCCACGCTGTTCCCTGACCTCCTGGAATAACCTACTGCTCATACTGCCGCCGAGCACATTGTTCAAGACAATCAGGTTGTATACATCAGAATGTCCGATCTGCAAACCTTCAAATCCAAGGCAAAGATGGGCTTGCTCCGTTTCTTTCTTGCGAGAAATTTGTTTCGCATGGAATTTCGGTTTGAGATATTCCATTTCTTCTTTGCTTGCTTCGTAAGCTCCAAAGAATTGTTCAGCATTTTTAATGAACGATTCTGTGACATTCCCAGCAATTGATATGACTACATTTTCCGGGCGGTACATATCATGAATGTATTGCTCCAATTTTTCTCCGGTAAAGGTTTGAAGCGTCTCTTCGGTACCAAGGATTGGGTAACCAAGTGGATGCTCGCCGTATATCGCCTGGCTTAGCAAATCATGGACGATATCATCCGGCGTATCTTCATACATTTTTATTTCTTCATTGACTACATTCTTCTCTTTATTCAATTCTTCAGAGTCAAAAGTAGAGTGAAAGAACATATCCGCCAATACCTCGAGAGCATATTGGGCGTGGTTATCCAGCACCTTCGCATAATAGCAAGTATATTCTTTCGAGGTGAAGGCATTCACCTGACCACCGATACTGTCAAATGATTCAGCAATTTCTCTGGCAGTCCTGGTTTTGGTGCCTTTAAAAAACATATGTTCAAGGAAATGAGAAATCCCATTGTTTTCAGGATTTTCATTTCGGGATCCAGTCCCAATCCAAACACCTATTGCTACGGATCGAACTGTTTTGATTTCTTCCAGAACAATTCTTACACCGTTTTGGCATGTATATTTCTTTATCATTCTATTCCTCCTCTGGTACCTGCTGCTATACCTACTGCATTTACTAAGTATAGTTCATTTAACTTACTTTTTCCAAATACAACGCTATTTTTTCATATTTTTTACCGGGAGGATGCGATTTTCACTTAACATGTCTGATACCGTCCCTATTTGCAAACCCTTCCCCTTGATTTCGGTAATTAATTGGTCTAGCGACAATGCAGTCGGCTCGGTAGGATGCATTAAGATTAGTGCTCCATTGTGAACCTTTCCCATCACTCTGCTTATCAGCTTTTCCGGGGTAGGCTTCTGCCAATCGATTGTATCTACACTCCACATTACGGTACCTAAACTACGGGCCGCAGCAATGTCAACTACTTCGTCCTTATAGGAGCCGCTTGGCGGTGCAAACCATTTAGTTCTTTTTCCTGTCACTGCTTCTATCACTTCATCCGTCTTGCTAATTTCTTCATTTATTTTAGCGGCAGAAAGTTGTTTCATATCCGGATGCGTGAAGGAATGGTTGCCAATTTCATGCCCTGCATCGGCAATCATTTTCGCCATCCCTGGATTATTTTTTACCCATCTGCCCTCCAAAAAAAAACTTGTGGTAATATGATGTTTTTTTAATGTCGCCAGTATTTCGGAAAGGTACTCATTTCCCCAAGCGACATTGATAATAAAACTGACCATCGGTTTATCGGGATGCCCTTTGTAGATAGCCTGAGGCGGCAAGTCACTTAGATGAATTTTTGGCGGCACTTGAACAAAGACGAGTTGATCAACCTTGAATTTTCCATCCTTTTTCATTTTTTCGTATGATTTTTTCACATCGACTTTTCGTCCATTATAGCCAGGAACTGCCTTCCAGACCGGATCAATTCTTGCGTTAGAAGGTTCAATTTCATATTCTTTTGCCCTTTTTTCTATTTCTGCCAGCAAGTCGTCTTGCTGTCCTGAAACAGCGATTATTTCCGTTTTCAGGTCTGATACATATGTGTGAGAAATTGGATTATTAACCATTGTCCAGGCTGTGATCAGCATGACAGAAACCAACGCAATTTTTCTTGCATTCATTTTTTGTGCCTCCCCTTCCGTTAGGCCTCTAAAGCTTTTCATCAAAGAGAGTGCCTTATTTTACTTTATGAAGCAGAAGGACAAGGTAGAACGACACTGCAATACAAAAGGCCGGGGGGTCCCCGGCCTTTTGTATCTTTTCATTTGGAATTTATTGTTTTTCAACTTTTTCACGCTGTTCTTTCAATACGGCTTTGCGTGAAAGATTTACTCTTCCTTGTTTATCAATTTCCGTGACCTTGACTAGCAGCTCATCGCCAAGCTTCAATACGTCTTCCACTTTTCCAACTCGTTCTTCTGCAAGTTCAGAAATATGGACCAAACCATCTTTGCCAGGGAATAGTTCCACAAATGCACCAAACTTTTCAATCCGGCGGACTTTGCCAAGATACATCTCCCCAACTTGAACTTCGCGAACGATATCCTCAATGATTTTCTTGGCCCTTTGGATCATTTCCTCGTCCACTGAACCAATAAACACCGTTCCATCTTGTTCAATATCAATCTTCACACCGGTTTCTTCGATGATTTTATTAATTTGTTTTCCGCTTGGTCCAATAACGTCCCGTATTTTATCCGGTTTGATCCACATAGTAATGATTTTTGGAGCATACTCGGATAGCTGTTCACGTGGTTTATTGATCGTCGCAAGCATTGATTCTAGAATTTGCATACGACCTTTTTTTGCCTGCTGTAATGCTTCATCTAAAATTTGACGAGACAACCCATCGATCTTGATATCCATCTGCAATGCTGTTACCCCTTTTGCTGTTCCAGCTACTTTGAAGTCCATATCGCCCAAATGGTCTTCCATTCCTTGGATATCTGTCAAAACGGAGTAATGCTCGCCTGATTTAATCAGACCCATAGCAATGCCAGCTACCGGCGCTTTAATAGGGACACCAGCATCCATCAAAGCTAAGGTACTTGCACAAATACTAGCTTGTGAAGTGGATCCATTCGATTCTAAAACCTCTGATACAAGCCGGACTGTATATGGGAAGTCTTTTTCATTCGGGATGATAGGTTCAAGTGCACGTTCTCCAAGCGCACCGTGCCCAATTTCACGTCGGCCTGGACCGCGTATTGGTCCCGTTTCCCCTACGGAGAACAACGGGAAATTATAATGGTGCATAAAACGTTTTTCTTCCTCAATTCCAAGGCCATCAAGGATTTGAACATCGCCCATTGCTCCAAGTGTACAAATGCTTAACGCCTGGGTTTGCCCTCTTGTAAATAAACCGGAACCGTGCGTGCGCGGAAGCAGGCCAACTTCTGAAGAAAGCGGGCGGATTTCATCAACTTTACGCCCATCTGGACGTACCTTTTCTTCGGTAATTAAACGGCGTACTTCCCCTTTGACAATTTTATCAAGGATTTGTTTCACCATTTTCATCTGGTCTGCATCAGCTTCCTGCTCTTCAAATCGAGCAACAACAGCATTTTTCACTTCTTTGATTGCGTCTTCTCGAGCATGCTTTTCCTGAACTTGAATTGCAGCAAGCATGTCTTGTTCGCAAATTGTGCGAACTTCTGCTTCTAACTCTTTATCTATTTCAAAGAGAGTAATTTCGCGCTTCTGCTTGCCTACTTGTGCGACAATTTCCTGCTGGAAAGCAATCAGACGCTTGATTTCGTCATGTCCAAACATGATTGCTTCAAGCATTACTTCTTCAGGAACCTCATCAGCACCTGCTTCTACCATGTTAATTGCATCCATTGTACCTGCAACAATAAGATGCATATCGCTTTTTTCAGTCTCTTCAACAGAAGGATTGATAATGAAGTTCCCATCCAATCTTCCAACTGTTACACCAGCGATTGGTCCCTCAAAAGGGATATCGGAAACACAGAGTGCAAGGGATGACCCAAACATTGCTGCCATTTCGGAGGAACAATTTTGGTCCACACTCATGACAATGCTGATTACCTGGACATCATTGCGAAAACCTTCAGCAAATAATGGACGGATCGGGCGGTCAATCAAGCGGCTGGCAAGGATTGCCTTTTCACTTGGGCGTCCTTCACGCTTTATAAAGCCACCCGGAATTTTCCCTACCGCATACAGTCTTTCTTCGTAATTAACCGTTAAAGGAAAAAAATCTAAATTTTTCGGTTCTTTTGATGCAGTTGCTGTGCTTAATACAGCAGTATCTCCGTATCGGACAAGGACGGCACCATTTGCCTGCTTAGCAAGCTGTCCTATTTCGACAGTAAGCTTGCGCCCTGCCCAGTCAAAGGAAAAACTTTGTTTTTCTTGTTCCATACATTTATACCCCTCTCTAACATGAAAATCCAACCAGATTTGCAACCCGGGTGGGATAATTATTGGAAACATCACATAGTCTGATTTATAACAATAAGATGAATCTCGACAACCAAATGCCTGTCCAAAAGAAACTTTTATGTTATAGTATTTGCCAAAAACAAAGCGCTTACTAACAATATAATGTTATGTACACTCAAAAAAAATTCCCTAATAAAAAAGCGGGATAAATCCCGCTTTTACAGACTATCTACGTAGACCAAGCTTGTTGATTAACTCGCGGTAACGAGCAACATCCTTGTTACGAAGGTAAGTCAGAAGATTACGACGCTTACCTACCATTTTCAAAAGACCGCGACGTGAGTGGTGATCCTTCTTATGAACGCGCAAGTGGTCGTTCAATGTGTTGATTTCTGCAGTCAGGACAGCGATTTGAACTTCTGGAGATCCAGTATCACTTTCGTGAGTCTTGAATTCGTTGATCAGTTCATTTTTACGTTCTTTCGTGATTGCCATCCGATTCACCTCCAATTAGTAATCCCCTGTTTCCTAGCAAGCGTCGGTGACTCGACTTGCCAAGCAACGGTTTGTATTTGATACGATAATAAGAATACCTCTTTTTACTACAAAAAGCAAGTTTAACCCTAGTTTTTTTCAAAGTGGAGGATTGCTTCTCGTTTATCTTTTTCAATTTGGGCAACCAACTGTTCAATCCCCTCGAATTTCTGCTCATTTCTGAGTCGGAGGTGCCATTCGATGATGACTGATTCTCCATATATCTCTCTGCTGAAATGGAAGATATGAACTTCAATCGATGGTTTTGCGTTTTTCTCCTCGTGGAAGGTTGGTTTATAGCCTACATTGCACACCCCTTCATGCCATTTGCCATTAACCTTGATTTTCACAGCATAGACACCTATTGGCGGGAGGATATAGTCTTCCTCCATCTGAACGTTTGCCGTAGGAAACCCAATCGTTCGTCCTCGACGTTCCCCATTTATCACAATCCCTGTTGTTGTATAATACCTCCCGAGCAGGTGTGGCATTTGATCCACCTTCCCATCTCTCAGGCATCCGCGAATTAACGTAGAGCTAACCTTTTCATTTTCCGAAGTCGACAGTTTAGAAACGACAGTAAAATGAAATTTCGCTCTGGAATGGAATTGGATTGTCTCCATATTTCCCTTGCCCATCTTACCATATGAGTAATCAAAGCCAGCGATGACATGTTGGACATTCAGTCCGATAATATAATGGTCGACGAATTGCTGAGGCAATAGACCAGAGAACTCAGTTGTGAAGGTGATCACAAATAAATAATCGATCCCCAGTTCTTCTATCAATCGTACCTTTTCTTCTAATGGGGTGATATATTCGATATGTTGGACATTTTTACCGAGCACAACGGAAGGGTGGGGATCAAATGTCATTACTGCACTCTTGATTCCGTTTGTTTTGGCCACTTTTTTCGCTTCCATGATCACCTGCTGATGGCCGAGGTGAACACCATCAAAATAGCCTAAGGCAATGGCCATTGCCGGAAAGTCTTCTATTTTATACCCATGAGGATGGTTTAGCCTAATCAATTCCACGATTTCATTCACCTTTTCTGACCAAGCTGCTCTTTTCATCAGGACTTTTTTTCATCACTGATTTTGTATTTATTGGAGCAATAAAGCTATTGCTCATTTCTCAATACTTTATCAGGTTTCATCATTCCGTTTTTAGTTGGATGTGCCCTGTAAATGGCGAGCGCTTTTCCGTCTTCTGTTTCCACGACAATTGGGCCTTCTTCTCCTTCCAGTTCTTTCGGAATTTGAAGCAATGCCCCATTTTTCACTTTCTCTGCTACTTTATCATTAATGCGATTTTTCGGCAAATAAGAAATACCAGTCTCCAAAGGGAACAGAGCGGTTTCGAGCTTTGATTCCTTCTCCATTTCTTCGAGCTGTTCGAAGGTAAAGCAGTCAGCTAGTGAAAACGAAGCGGCCTGAATTCTAACCAATGAAGACATATGCGCTGGATACCCTAATTTTTCACCGATTGTAACAGCTAATGTCCGAATATAGGTGCCTTTGCTGCATAAAACCCGGAATTTAAAACTGACCTGCTCTCCTTCAAAAGCAGTTCGTTCTTCAAGCAGCTCCATGCTGTATATCGTTACTTTCCTGGTTGGCCTCTCCACTTCAATTCCCTTTCTTGCATATTCATAAAGTTTCTTCCCATTGACTTTTACTGCAGAATACATTGGTGGAGTTTGTTGGATTTCGCCAACGAGTGATTGGAGAATCTTTTCGATTTCCTGTCTTGCAATCAGCCGGTCTACTGTTTTTTCTTCCACTTTTTCTCCTGAAGCATCTTCTGTGGTAGTGGTGAACCCGAGGGTAACTTCCCCTTCATAGGCTTTTCCTGCATCTGTGATGTATTCTGCTATTTTCGTTGCCTTGCCGACACAGATGGGCAGTACTCCGGTTACATTTGGATCTAGAGTGCCTGTATGGCCAACCTTCTTCGTCTTTAGCAGCTTCCTAAGCTTAAACACACAATCATGCGAAGTCATTCCAGCTGGTTTAAAAAGAGGCAGAATTCCTTCCATATCCTTTCCCCCTCGTATATTATGTT
>NZ_JXIQ01000186.1 GCF_000934845.1 Mesobacillus subterraneus | reverse complement strand
CATCCGTTCCAATCACCAGCCCGTTAATCAGCAAAACCAAAAAAGGACCAGGCGCAGTTTGCCCGGTGTTTCTTATTGGACTACTTTACAACAAACCTTAGGATTGCAAAAAACGAATATACAATTTATTATTTAGTTAAATAACTAAATAAAAAGGAGGTCTTTAGCTTGAATGAAGCGTTTAAAGCACTTTCGGATCCTACCAGAAGAAAGATTCTCACGCTGTTGAAAAACAACAATATGACAGCCGGAGAAATCGCCGACCACTTCAACATGACAAAACCAAGCATTTCACAACACTTAAAGCTGCTTAAGAATGCTGGGCTGATCCAGTCTGAGAAACAGGGCCAGTTCATTATTTATTCTCTCCATACAACTGTTTTCCAGGAACTTATCAGCTGGGCGTTTAGCTTCACTGAAAATAATAAAGACAAGGAAGGGGGAAAATAAAATGAAAAAGCATGTATTGCCTTTGATAATGATAAGCCTTTTAATCCTTGCATGGATTATTGCATTTCCAATGCTTCCAGAACAAATTCCGATTCATTGGGGTTTAAATGGGGAAGCAAATGGGTTTGCTTCTAAGATAAATGCCATGTTTTCTACACTTGGTGTCATGGTGATCCTGTATCTCGCGATGGCATTGCTGCCAAAAGTGGATCTAAGGAAAACAAACTATAAGTTCTTTTCAAAAAGTTATCACATTCTAATAAATGCCATTTTAGGAGTTCTTTTTGTGATAAACATCCTAGTCCTGGCCAGTGCAATTGACTTTGACGTCCCTATGGGCAGTATTGGATCGATGATTATCGGAATTATCTTTATGATCCTTGGAAACTATTTGCCCCATGTCAGATCTAATTTTTTCATCGGAATTCGGACTCCATGGACACTCAGCAGTGAAGAAGTATGGAAACAAACTCACCGGGCGCTTCGAAAATCTTCTTTTTTGGAGGCTTTGTATTAATCCTCGCTGCCTTTATACCTGGCTATTGGAAGGAAGCGATCTTTTTCATCGTCATCGCCTTGACTGTCATTGCACCATATATCTATTCTTACGTTCTTTTCAAAAGAAAGCGATAGAGGAAAACAAAAACGGTCCAGAAAATGGACCGTTTTTGTTACTCTTTTCATTCAAAAAATATAAGAAAAGAGGTATGATAGAAGGTGTGAAATTCGGAAGCCGAAATAATAATGGGATGGGACAACAGGGGGCAGAATCTTCATGAGTATATTTTCATTTGTAAAACCATATCGCATACCAATTGCGGCTGCGCTAAGCTTAATGCTTGTCGAATTGGCTGTAGAGCTTATACAGCCGCTGTTAATTGCGAAAATTATCGATGAAGGAATTGTTGCCAAGGACCTGGACACGGTTATCAAATGGGGTGGAGTGATGCTCGGAATCTCTCTCCTTGCCTTTGTCTCGGGGATTGCAAACTCGTTTTTAGCAGCTCATGCAGGCCAAAGTTTTGGCTTCGACATTCGAGAAAGGCTATTTTCTAAGGTCCAGTCTTTTTCCTTCACTAACTTCAGCCATTTCTCATCATCGTCCTTGATTACAAGAATCACCAATGATGTAACCCAGCTTCAGAACACGTTCTTCATGAGCCTGCGGATTGCATTGCGCGCTCCGCTGCTGGTAATTGGGGGAATCGTTATGGCGATGTTGGTCCATGTGAAATTGGCAATGCCTTTTGTGATCATCATCCCGCCACTGCTGATTTTCCTTATTTGGATTATGACAAAGGCGGCTGGTTTATTTAAAAGTGTCCAGAGACGTCTGGACAGAGTCAATGGCGTAATGCGAGAAAATCTTGTAGGCATGAGACTGATCAAGGCTTTTGCCCGAGGGGATTACGAAGGCACAAGATTTGAAAAATCCAACGATCAGTTAAAAAATCGCACCGTATTTGCTTTAAGGGTAACGGAGTCAACGATACCGGTGCTGCTGCTTTTCATGAATTTAAGTGTCATTGTGGTTCTTTGGTTTGGAAAAATAGATGTCCAGTCTGGCAGAGTATCCGTAGGCGAAGTGGTCGCGATCGTGAACTATGCTGCAAGGATTACTGCAGCTTTTTCCATGTTTTCGTGGATCATCATGGTATTCTCCCGTTCCAGAGCATCGGCTGAGCGTGTTATGGAAGTACTGAATGAGGGAATCGATCTTGAAGATACCGCTGGGAGTCAGGATGGGTATGAAATTTCTGCAGGTGAAATCGAGTTTGACAAGGTTTCATTCCAGTTTCCAAACACCAATATTCCAATATTGGATGATTTGTCATTCAAAATCAGCAAAGGCGAAACCGTAGCCGTCCTTGGAGCGACCGGGGCGGGAAAAACAGCTATGTTCCAGCTCATCCCGCGGTTATATGACGTGACCAGCGGAGAAATCCGAATCGATGGCCGGAATATCCAGGAACTGAAGCTTAGAAGTCTTAGGGAAGCGATCGGTTACGTTCCTCAGGAGTCTTTGCTGTTCACCGGCTCGATCAAGGAGAATCTCGCTTGGGGCAAGCAGAATGCCACGGAAGAGGAATTGATCGAGGCAGCCAAAGATGCCCAAATTCATGAGACAATTGAGAAACTGCCAAACCAATACGATACGCTTCTCGGACAAAAAGGTGTAAATCTTTCGGGCGGCCAAAAACAGCGATTATCCATTGCCCGGGCTTTGATTAAAAAGCCGAAAATCCTTCTGCTCGATGACAGCACAAGTGCACTCGATTTAAAAACAGAAGCAAAGCTGCTTCTTGCCATTCGCAATTATGACTGTACAACGGTCATCATTACACAAAAAGTCAGCACCGCAAAAGATGCTGATAAGATCCTTTTGCTCGAGGACGGATCATTAATTGGCTTTGGCGAGCATGAGCATCTGCTAAAATCTTCTTCGCTTTATCAGGAAATCTATAGCTCCCAGTTTGGGGAGGTGAAGGCCGATTGGTAAAAATACAAAAAGAGAGACACGCAGGCAATCAAAAAAGCACAATTAAAGGAAGTGGCCGGACCATCAGGAGGATCTGGTCCTATCTTGCCGATGAGCGAAACTTGCTGATTCTTGTGCTGTTGATGATAGTGGCGAGCTCAGCGCTTGGATTGCTTGGCCCATTTCTAATCGGCTGGGGCATCGACAAGTACTTTGCAACCGGTTCAACGGATGGTTTTAGTTTGCTACTAATCGGCCTTGCCGCAGTTTATGTGATGCACTCCCTATCATTATGGTTTCAAAGCTACTGGATGATCGGAATTGCCCAGAAGACAGTCTATATCATGCGGAGGCAGCTTTTTAGCAAATTTCATCAGCTTTCGATTGACTTCTTTAACAAACGCCAGCATGGGGAATTGATGAGCCGGATCACGAATGATATTGAAAATGTCAGTACGACTCTGAATTCATCTGTCATCCAGGTTTTTTCAAGCGTCCTTACCTTAGTTGGAACATTGGCAGTCATGATTTGGCTGAGTCCTATGCTGACATTGGTGACGATGATTATCGTACCATTAATGTTCCTGGGGATGAAATGGATTACGAGCCGTACCGGCAAGTTATATAAAGAACAACAGGGCCGGCTTGGCGAGATGAATGGATATATCGAGGAAATAATTTCTGGACAAAAAATTATCAAGTCATTTTCTCAGGAACCACAAGTTATTGAAGAATTCCGGATAAAAAATCAGCGGCTAAAAGAATCAGGTTACTGGGCGCAAACACTAACGGGCTTCATCCCAAAATTAATGAATATGCTTAATAACCTTAGCTTTACGATCGTAGCAACAGTTGGTGGCTTCTTCGCATTAAAAGGATATGTAACGATCGGAACGATTGTTATCTTTTCCGAATACTCCCGGCAGTTCACAAGGCCATTGAATGATCTGTCGAATCAGTTCAATACCCTACTTTCTGCTGTGGCAGGAGCCGATCGTGTTTTTGACATCATCGATACTGAAGAAGAAGCAGTGGATGAAAAGGGGGCCGTACCACTCCCTAACATGATCGGGAAAGTCGAGTTTAAGGATGTTTCCTTTTCCTATGAAAAGGGAGGAGATACCGTTTCCAATTTAAATTTCTCCGCACAGCCGGGCGAAACGATAGCATTGGTTGGTCCAACAGGTGCTGGCAAGTCGACGATCATCAACTTAATTTCCCGTTTTTATGAACCGGAACAGGGGCTGATCTTGTTTGATGGGCACGACAGTAAGAAAATCACCCGCGACAGTCTTCGGAAACAAATGGGGTTCGTCCTTCAGGATTCCTTTCTTTTTCAGGGAAGCATCAGGGAGAATATTCGCTACGGAAGACTGGACGCTACGGATGAAGAAGTAGTAAAGGCTGCCAAAGCTGCCAATGCCCATTTCTTCATTCACCGATTGCCGAAAGGGTATGATACCGAGCTTAGTCAGGATGATGCCGGGATCAGTCAGGGGCAAAGGCAATTATTATCGATTGCTAGAGCGATCCTTGCCGACCCAGCGATTTTGATAATGGATGAAGCGACAAGCAGCATTGATACGATCACGGAATTGAAAATTCAGGAAGCCCTTCAGCATTTGCTGAAAGGAAGAACAAGTTTTATTATAGCCCATCGCTTGAACACAATTAAAAATGCCGATCAGATCATCGTCATTGAGAGTGGCAAAATCGTGGAAAAAGGCAGCCATGAAGAATTATTGGCGAAAAAAGGTTTTTACCATGAATTATACACGAGCCAGCTTGAGAAGAATATCCTACTGAAACCTTGAAGCGATGGAACCAACAATTGAATCAGCAAGAGCAATCGGGGACTGTAGAGCATAGGACAAATAGAAAAAGCGAACCGTCCCCGGTTCGCTTTCAAGTAACTTGCTACTCCACAAGATGTATAATATATCATCCATTTATAAACTTTGCCGCGGTACAAAATTCCACTTGACCATTTTTAACCTAAACGACACAAGCCCTACCTCTCTTGTATCCTTACGGCTCCGAAGCCGATCCAGTGTGAATAAGTTGTTACCTAAAAATAAAAGCAGAACGCCATTAATTGTTTACATAGTATTGTTTGTGATTCAAGTTACTTCATTTTGACGTAGCTAATTAAGTATATTACATTTTCCAGCAGATGTCAAATGTTATTTAAAAAAGTCTTGTGCCTTACTGTTTTCGCAAAGTTTCCTGTGCCATTCTCACGAGCTCTTTAACCATATTTCCACCGAGTTTTCCGCCGATTTTTCCAGCTTCCCGGGTGGAAAGATTGCCGTTATATCCCTTATTAAGAGGAACACCTATCTCTTTTGCTGTTTCAAATTTTGCATCCTCCGCTTTCATAGTTCCGGCTACCTGTGCTTTCAGATCATCAAGCGCATTTCTGGATTCGGGTACGAGAATCTTATTGCTTCTGGCCATTGGTAATCCCTCCATTTTGATGATTGCTTATAGTATTCGCAATGAAGAAGATGATTATGAACAAAAAGCAGAATCATATCGATTCTGCTTTTCCTTGATGGGTTATTTTCTCCTGCTTTGGGCGCGCTGATCGGCAGCTTTTGAGCGTGCCATTGCTTCCAGGTCTTCATGGTCAGCTAAATCGCGATTAAATTCCACATCAAGTCCATCTGATTTCATATTCTTTGGAACTTGTGGGAGGGATGCTTTATTACGATCCCGCGTTTTATGTCCATGTGCTCTTCCCATTCGAAAAAACCCCTTTCAAATTGAAAAGTACGGAAATAGGTATTTCCGTACTTTTATGATCCTCCAAACGGAGGAGGGTTATGCCAATTATCTTTTTCCATTTGTATAGCCGCCGGCTCTGTCTGCTTTTTTGAATTCGCGGCTGTATGTAACTTCCTGCATGCTTGATAACGTGTTTTTGGTAGTATCTCTTTTCTTCTTTTCCATAATAAATCCACCCTTTCCAAAATAATTTACCTTACAAGTATTTCCTTGTTGAAAGGGATTAAACAGAATGATTCGCTAAAATATCTTTGAGAGCTTTTTCCAGTACAGGATACTTGAATGAGAAACCAGCGGTAAGCAGCTTTTCGGGTTTCACTTTCTGACCTTCTAATACAAGCACACTCATCTCTCCAAGAGCGAATTTCATTGCAAATACCGGAACGGGAAGCCAATGAGGCCGCTTCAAAACCTGGGATATCGTTCTGCCAAATTGATCCATCCTCACCGGTGAAGGGGAAACAAAATTGACTGCCCCCTTCAACTGCTTCTCTTCTATTGCAAAAATAATTCCGCGGATAACGTCTTCGATATGGATCCAGGAGAGCCATTGCGAACCGGTTCCAATTTTTCCGCCCGCAAATAATTGGTAAGGGAAAAGCATTCTTGGCAGTGCTCCACCAGTTTTAGCAAGAATCAAGCCGAATCGGCATAGAACTACCCTGATATTTGCCTCGTTTGCGGCAGCCTCCCAGTTTTTTACTGTGTCAGCGAGAAAGTCATGGCCTGGTTCTGATTGTTCATCAAATTCTCCTGTCAGGGATGTGCCATAATATCCGACTGCACTAGCGTTGATAAGTACATTTGGTTTCCTATTTAAAGCTGCAATGATTCTTTTCACTTCAGTGGTTGCTTTCATCCGACTTTCGATTATTTTCTGTTTGTACTCCTTAGTCCATTTGCTATTGATCGTGGCACCAGCAAGATTAACGATTGCTTCTACGCCAGCCAATTCATTTTCAGGCTGGTCTCCGGGATTGAGCCACTGGACAAATTTTGGATTATATCCCTTTTCTGTGACTTTCCGGGTTAAAATAACTACTTCGTGTCCACTTCGTACCAATTCGTTGCTTAAGGCTTTGCCGACTAGACCAGTGCCTCCTGTAATCGCAATTTTCATAAGATTCCTCCCGTTTCTTCGCTTGTCTATATAGTACTGCTTTTAATCATGATTAACCTTCATTAAATGTGTTAAAATTTCTTTAGAGGTGAAAAGCATATGCCAGTCATTACAAAAATCTCCGTTCAAAAACACAATAAAGACAGATACAGCATTTTTACTGACAGCGGAAAGGGAGAAGAATATGCCTTCAGTGTCGATGAAGATGTTTTAATCAAGCATAACTTGAAAAAAGGGATGGAGCTGGATGACTTTGCGGTGACGGAAGTGCTTTTCCAGGACGATATCCGGAAAGCCTATAATGCGGCAATCCAATATCTTTCCTATCGCATGCGGTCAGAGTCCGAAGTCAGGGAACATCTGAAGAAAAAAGAAATATCAGATTCAGTCATTAACGAAGCCGTGCATAAATTATATGAATTTAAATTCCTGAATGATGAGGAATTTGCCAATGCATTTGTGCGGACGCAATTGAATACAACAGATAAAGGTGCAGAAGTCATTAAGCTGGAGCTAAAGGGAAAAGGGATTGCCCCTGAGTTGATATCTAAAGCAGTCGATGACGTTTCGTTCGATGAACAGCTGGAAAAGGCCATCAAACTGAGTGAAAAATATGCTGTGAAAAATAAGAAGGACTCCTCAAGAGTATTGAAGCAGAAAATAGAGCAGATGCTGCAACGAAAAGGATATTCTTTTTCCATAATCCGGGCTGCTATGGACGAAACGGCAATGGCAAAAGAAGATGAAGCCGAAATGGATGCACTAAGGATGCAAGGGGAAAAATTGTACAACAAATACAGGAAGCTTCCAGACCGGGAGTACAGACAGAAGCTGAAGATGGCTTTATATCGCAAGGGATTCCCAATGGATATGATCGATGAATTTATACTGGAAAAAGAAAACGAATAATAAAAAATCATGACAATTGTCATGATTTTTTGGATTCTATAATAATTTCAGTTTTTTCAAGATTGTTTACAATGATTTCGGCAACTTCTGTAGCAGAACGAAACTTCGTTGGGTCTGCTACATGTTCGCTTTCTTCCCAAAAAGGTGTATTCATCCCGCCCATATAAGCGGCGACGAAACGGATGTCCGTTGCTTCGTACTCCTTCTGAAGGCTTTCGGTAAAACCTCTGACAGCGAATTTGCTGGCACAATAGACAGCTTCATGCTTTTTCCCCCGAAGGCCGGCCGTGGAAATAATGTTTACAACGAGACCTTTCTGATTTTGCTCGAGATATGGAAGGATTGCCTTCGTCATATGGATGGTTCCAAAAACATTTGTCTGGAATACCTCTTCCATTTCCGTGTCTGAGGTTTCAGAGAACGGACCGAAGTAACCGATCCCTGCGTTGTTGACGAGACCGGATAATGTATGCTTTTTGCTGAGTAATAACGCTATTTCCTTGATCTCCTCCAGATTTCGAAGGTCGAGCGCTTGTACAGTCGCACTTCCCCCTGATTGTTCAATCTGTTGTTTGACAGCATTTAGGGTATCTTCTGTTCTACCTGTTAAAATTACATGATAATCTTGTTTGGAAAGTAGCAATGCCAGCTCTTTTCCAAGGCCAGTTCCCGCGCCGGTAACAATGATTGCCTCCATGACAGCCTCCTTAAAAAACATGCTATAATCTAGTTATATCATTAATTGCATGAATCTAAAAGCGTAACAATTCAGGAGTGAATCGATATGGGTAGAGAAAAACGGTACAGCGAAATGACGGAATACGAATTGAACCAGGAAATCGCGAGCCTTCGGGATAAAGCAAGGAAAGCAGAGCAAATGGGGATGGGCAGTGAGCTTGCTGTTTACGAGCGGAAAATTGCTATGGCCAAATCTTATATGCTGAACCCGAACGACTTCAAGCCAGGGGAAATCTATGGCATTGAAGGCGACCCGGGAGCCTACTTCAAAATTGCTTATATGAATGGCGTTTTTGCCTGGGGGGCACGTCTCAATGGAGAGGGAAGAGAAGAAGCGCTGCCAATTTCCTTGTTGTTGGAGCAAAACCAGAAGTAAATAGCATCTGGTTTTGCTCCTGGCATAACTAAAGGAACAACAAGACATTAGTGATCTTTAATCACAGCTGAAGTATCATCTTCACGGTGAGATGAGGCGTACATACGCTCTTGCGGATGGGTATTGATGGTACCGTCAGCTCTTGTTGAAGCATATTCTGCTTTTGCGCGAGGCTCGCCCTCGAGCTTGGTGTTGTTCTGATTTGGGAAGTTCGTTACTTTATTTCGCATAATGTCCTCCGTGATGGATGAATTTACGTGTAATGCCAAAATGGCTGCACGCATTTATAGTATTCGAGTAATGATCGGGATTCATAACTACATTAAAAATTGGCAAAGGGTGATAAAGATGCAGGAAACTCATGAAAAGCTAGCCAGCTTGCTGCAGGAAAAGAACAGCGGTCTCACTTTTGAACAGGCCTTGAGGTGGGTAGAGCTTTTGTGGAGCGACTTCGAAGCCACATATGCAAAAGCCGGCCATAAATATATGGGCAGCGAAATGACCGAAAAAGTCGTCCGCCAGTGGATAGAAAATTACGGGGACCAGCTACACGAATTCGTTGCCAGAAATCCAAGATATAAGGATTTATTGGATAAAGCTAACCAATGATTCCCTATCCCCTTCTGTTATACACCACGCTACCAGCAATAAAAAAACCAGGTATAAAAAACACCCGGTTTATCCTTCCCCTGGAAGGAATTCTAATTTTTTACGTAATTTTTCCTCACTGTAAATCCAACCTGTATACGAGCTGAGGATTTCCAGATTTTTGTTTAAGTTCACAACTGCAACAAATGGATAGTGTCCGTTGCTGCGATAGCGTAAATCAATGAACCTGACTTCGTAATAATCGTCATATTCATCGCATTCCCAGCGGTAAACAGGTGAGAACGAAAGGAAAGCAGACAGATTCTTATCTTTCTTTGCTGCTTCAAGCACCGGAGTTTCAGGTACAGGTATACGGTTAAATTGGTCAAGGATCCTGACGAGACGTTTATTACCGCGGCCGACGAAGAATTGATGCTTGTTCATGACGGCTACTCGCCAATGGTTAAAGCGCATCGTCGGAGCGATTATGATTTCGGTCGCATCTGGAACGATTTTTTCAACGGCACACTTGATTCGATGCTTCATAACGAATCGGTATATATAGTAGAGAACAAGGATGCCATATATCGTTATGAATGTATAACCAGGGTTAGCTCCAAAAGCCCAGAGGAACAAACCGATGACATGAAGTGCAAATATTATCGGGTCAAAAGTATTAATGACTCCTAATGCGACCCATTTCGACGAGAAAGGCCTTAGTGCCTGGGTTCCATATGCATTAAAAATGTCGACAAAAACATGAAGGAATACAGCAATGAATGTCCAAATCCATAAGTGCAGCAAATTTACATTCGGTGAAAAAAAGGATATTATCCCGGTAATGAGCAGCGGCCACAAAAGGACAGCTGGGATAGAGTGAGTGACTCCGCGATGATTCCGGATATAAACAGCATTATTTTTTAGTTTCAGAACGGTATCTATATCAGGGATTTGTGATCCAACAAGAGTAGCGATCAATACGCTGCTGGCTGTAATGCTGCTTTCGCTGACAGCTGGATCGAGCGTCGCCAATCCTCCTAGAGCCAACCCCATGACAACATGTGTACCAGTATCCATGGAAACCGCCTCCTTTTTTGAGAGTTAATGAATGCAAAAGTATTAAAGGGCTGAATCAACACGGTCCTTTCAAAATGGATAAAGGAGCTGACGAAATGATTCAGATGATCATCCAATATGAAATAAAACAAAATCTGCTTGGCCAATATCTTGAGGCCATCAAACGAATTTCGGCGATGCTTCCCGAGTTTGAAGCGAAAATGTTTTCATGCAGACTGTCAGGCGAAAAAAATGTCTTTATTGAATCGTTTTTTGTGCCGACAGAAGCCCATTATCATGCGATCAAAAAGATGCGCCTTTCCCGGGGTCATTCTGTTTTTGGAATACTGGATCAGTATATTCCGGGAGGACTCGACCGCATAGGCTTCTTGGCAATAAAACAGAATCGTTAATAGTATATTCCCAAATTTCCGGAAAGATTAACACATGGAGGAACAAAAGTGGCAACTGACATCAAGAAATGCATAGCTAAAATGGATAAAAAATCATTTCAGGATGACTTGATCGAATGGTTTGTTAAGGAACAGCGAGAACTGCCATGGAGAAAAGATCAGGATCCTTATAAAATATGGGTATCTGAAATCATGCTCCAACAAACTAAAGTAAACACGGTCATCCCTTATTTTACACGATTTATGGAAGAATTTCCAACTATCGAGACGCTTGCTCAGCTCTGAGGAGTAAACTT
>NZ_JXIQ01000185.1 GCF_000934845.1 Mesobacillus subterraneus | reverse complement strand
ATTCATCCGTTTTATTGTATAAAAACATTCATTTTGAATAAAAATACGTGGATTTCACTCCGTCGGAAAGACTCCTAGTTGGTTGATCGCAATGATCAGACTTTTTAGGATAAATTCCACTGACTGGGTTTGATCGAGGAATCGTTTTTTGCTTGTTTCCGGAAAAAATGCCTGTACAGAAATGACTTCAAGATAATTCGCAGCCGTTTCAATCTGGTTGATATGAAGGTTTTTCGGCCTGTTCTGACCTAGCCATTCAGACGCTGATTTTTTCCAAGAATCTGTTGTCAACTTTACCTCATCTGCAAACGGCTTGACTTCCTCGTGAAAATCACCTCTTACCTGCTGTTCCTTTGTATCATGAAATCGTTGAAGGGCATATTCCAAGTTCTGCAGCAATCTTTCCGATAATTCAATAAGATTTTGTTCGGCTTCCAAGTACATCACGCTTTCTTTTATCCGATTCTATATTGGACGGTTTGCAGCTTTCCCTAAATCCGCTGCTTTCATCTATTCTAGTATATTTTAACAACTGATTTCAAGTTTGACCGAAGCTTGCCCATGAATCGTCTCGCTTGAAAAAGGAATGGGTTGCTGGATTTCCCCTTCCAGTTTATCAAGAAGCATACTTGTGCTTTCTAAATGCACTAAATGGTCACGGTACATTTTTTCTCGGACTATCTGCACAGATTCCTGTAAATTCATCTCAGTGTCTTCTAGGCAATGGGTCATTTCAGTCAACATTCTTACAAAATTTTCTTTTTCCATTCCTGGCTTCATTATCATCTCTCCCAATTTGGTATTTTAAGGTCTAGCAGAATGAACACCCGGTCTCCGACGACGAAACATTCCTTGTAAATTTTCGTCTCTTGACTGTATCATTCTACCTGCAGATATAACCTCCTTCCCAGTTGACAAAACTAGTAAGAATTCGGCAAACAAAGTGTTTTTCAGCACGAAACTTTGCAGTCTTCGACACTGGTCAAATCGTATGAAATTTTCCCAAATGAACACACTAATTGTCGGGAGGTGTTTACATGAATAAAAAACAACTTAAAACGGCACAGCAGCCGAATAAAACGGCAGAGAAAAAAGCTGGCTATGGCAACAAAAAGCTGGAAGGACCGAATCGCCCGGCTGAATGATGAGAAAAGCGCAAGCGCCTTGGTCAGCCTCGACAAGCGCTTAGCTAGACCATTCTCGAAGTGGAGAAAAAAGCAGGGAGAATCCCTGCTTTTTTCTATGCCCACATTAATCTGAGGTGAATAATTCTTTGATTGTTATCAAAGCATGCAATTGTTTTTGCTTTTTTTTATACCATTTGGTCAGATGAATCGGATGCCGATTAGCAGGGTCAAAATATTCCCAATCTTTGCGAAATCTCCGCTGAACATACCAATCCATTTGTTCCCTGTAATGATGCCGGATGATTGGATACGTACAGCGCAGGAATGGCGTGTCCCTTTTTTTGGGCACCGAAAAGAATTGCTCATAATCATGTCTGGATCCGGTATGTTCCGTACTTACTGCAAATTCCAGAAAGGACGAATAAAAACGGGGATCAAAAAGAATTGATGCCAACTGCTTACCAAGATTGATCCGATTGCTGATATATTTGAAACCATGTACGCTTGCTCCGTACAGCTCCCCAGCGCATGTAGGAAAGAGGACGGTACTAAAATGCAGATAATCCTCTAGCATAAATATAGACGTATTGAAAACTCGTTTCTTATATACCGGTTCGTTGATTACTGGTTCCTGGATGACATTCTGTTCGTTAATAATCAAGGCAGTCATGAGCCTTCTTTTGTCTCGAGCCTTCCAAAAGAACTTCCACTCCTTCTCCATATAAGCCGATACATCCAGAAATCTAAGCAAGTGAAACATTGGAGTGCTCCTTTTCGTCGAATAAGAGTACAATAGAAGCTGTGCGTAGGCGTCACGAAAAATCAACCAATTCGCCCGTTCATAAGTAAGGAATAGCCGGTTGCGAATAACAGGGTCAAGCATTTTCGGAAACCATTCCCCTTCCAGGTCACACATATTGTAACCTCCATTTCGTGACACCATGCTTGCTAGAAAGGACCAAATCATTTCGGGATACTCGAGATAGAAATCCAGATAGGCATTTGTTCTTGTGATATTATCCAGGTTTTTTTTGGCCGTTTTGCTTTTGATCTTTCGGATCAACTCTGCTTCCTGTTCAGGGAGTTGATTAAAATGAGGAATATTAGTCATTGACACATTATTTCTCTTCCTTTTCTATAGGTTGTTCTTATAGTGAAGGGAAATAGGGCTTTTTATTCAACCAAAAGACGTTTAAATTTGGTATGATAAAGAGTAGTCTGTGAGGTGATCAACTTGACTTTCCATTATCCAAACGGAAAAAAATTTATTCCTGCTGCAAATAAAGAAGCATTACTTAAAGGAAAAAAACGCAAAAATGCTGCATATAGCAACAGAGGGATGACGTTGGAGGCAGACCTAAATGAAACCAACTCCTTTTATCTTGATCGCAACATCGCGGTAATCCATAAAAAACCAACTCCTCTGCAAATCGTCCAAGTGGATTATCCGCAAAGGAGTGCAGCGGTCATTAAAGAGGCATACTTTAAACAAGCATCTACTACAGATTATAATGGCGTTTATAAAGGAAAATACATTGACTTTGAGGCGAAGGAGACGAAGTTTTCCACATCTTTTCCATTAAAAAACTTTCATGAACACCAAATTGTTCATATGAAGTCCGTTCTAGACCAAGGAGGAATCTGTTTTGTCATTCTTCGGTTCTCGACCGAAGAGGAAATCTATCTCCTAGAAGCGAGTCATTTGCTTGCTTTTTGGAACAGAATGACCAAGGGTGGCAGGAAGTCAATCACAAAGGCAGAAGTAATGGATTGCGGCCATAAAATTCCGCTTGGCCTTCATCCCAGAATTGACTATATCAAAGTTATCGATTATCTTTATAAACTTAGTTAGCTTTTCGATTGCGAGAAAGGAAGGAACTATACATGGCACAAAAACCTCAGACAAGAGAGGAGCGACGCAGACAGCAGGCGGCCAAGAATGAGAAACCTAAAGGCAAGAAGGCGAAAAAAGGATTGTTTAAAAAAATATTCCTAACCCTGATCCTCTTAGGGATCATTGGCATGCTGACTGGTATCGCTACATTTGCATTTATGATAAAGGATACGCCAAAACTGGATGAATCCTTGCTCAAAGACCCGATCTCATCAAAGATCTATGATAAGGACAAACAACTTGTAACAGAAGTAGGCTCACAGAACAGGGATTATGTTTCCTATGAAGACATACCGAAACTAGTTGAAGACGCATTTTTGGCTACGGAAGATGTCAGATTCTACAAACATAATGGAATTGATGTCATCCGTCTTGGCGGAGCAGTCATTGCCAATGTTACAAATGGATTTGGCTCTGAGGGTGCTTCCACTATCACCCAGCAGGTAGTGAAAAACTATTTTCTTGGCTTTGAAAAGACACTGTCCAGAAAAGCACAGGAAGCTTGGCTAGCCTATCAGCTTGAACAGAAATATACGAAACATCAAATCTTTGAGATGTATGTAAACAAAATTTACATGTCAGAAAACATGCACGGTGTCCTGACAGCTTCAAGAACCTATTTTGGCAAAGATTTGGATCAGCTGGAGCTTCATGAAGCAGCTCTGCTTGCAGGAATGCCGCAGAGCCCTAATAATTACAATCCTTTTACAAATCCAGAGAGTGCCGAGAAGCGCAGGAATATTGTTTTATCGCTGATGCACCAGCATGGCTTTATATCAAAGGAACAGATGGAACAAGCACAAAAAATTCCGGTAGAATCCAGTCTCGTTTCGGAAGAAAACTGGAAGAAAAAGAACGAAGAACCTTATGATGCATTTATTGATATCGTCATTGAAGAAGTAACCGCAAAAACCGATTTTGATATTTTTTCCGACGGGCTAGAAATATATACAACACTTGATCCAAACGCTCAGAAGCATGTGGAGAATATCCTAAATACAGATGCTGCAGTTCAATTCCCAAATAATGAAATGCAAGCGGGAATTACCCTACTGGATACAAAAACCGGTGAAATACGCGCTATAGGCGGGGGCAGGAATCAGCAGGTAAAACGCGGACTGAATTATGCGATCGATGTCAAAAGGCAGCCTGGTTCAACCATTAAACCCATTCTTGACTATGGTCCGGCAATCGAGTATTTGCACTGGGGTACCTACCATATGCTTGAAGATAAACCAATGACCTATTCCAACGGGGACCCAATCAGAAACTGGAACAACAAGTATAACGGCATCATGACGATAAGAATGGCTTTGGCAAAATCCATCAACATCCCTGCCCTCCAGACATTCCAGGCTGTTGGTCTTGATAAGGCAAGGGAATTCGGCACCAATCTTGGATTAACACTGGATGATCCTTTCTATGAATCCGCAGCAATCGGTGCGAAAGAAATTGCTCCCATTGAAATGGCTGGTGCATATGCAGCATTCGGAAACAACGGCTTCTATACAGAGCCATACTCAGTCAAGAAGATTGTCCTTCGCGACAAGACAGAAATGGATCTAACTCCTGAAACCAAAGTCGTTATGAAGGATTACACTGCCTTCATGGTATCTGATATGTTGAAAACAGCAATCACACAAGGAACTGGTGCAAGTTACGCTAATATCGCCAATCTTCCTGTAGCCGGTAAAACAGGAACAACGAATTACACGGAAAAGGATATTGAAACATTTGGAATCAAAGATGGAGGGGTGCCTGATTCCTGGTTTGTTGGATATACAACAAGGTATACTGCATCTGTCTGGACTGGTTACAGTGATCGAAAAACCGCACTTTACGGTACAGAGCAAAAGATCTCGCAAATGCTATTTAAGGATCTGATGACCTACGTATCAAAAGATGTTGACACACCCGATTTCACCGTTCCTAACAGTGTTGAACGAGTAAAGATTGAAAAAGGCAGTTTTCCTGCCATGCTTGCAAGTGAGTTTACTCCGAAGGATCAAATCCTTTATGAGTGGGCAGTAAAAGGAAATCTGCCAAACGAAACATCCAAGAAGTTCGAAAAGCTTGAAACGCCTTCAAAGCTTGAAGCAGCCTATGATGAAGTGAAAAATGAAATCATCCTGACTTGGGAATTTAAACAAGATAACAAACAGGATGTCCAATTCGAGGTGACTGCATCACTTGATGAAGGTCCTGAGCAGGAATTAACGAAGACAACGGAAAAGAGTATAACCATCGCCAATGCCGTTCCAGGTGGAATATATTCCTTCAAAGTAACGGCAATCCGTGGAGACCAACGTTCTGAACCAGCCACTGCGAAAATGGAAGTTCCAGATTTCACGGTTCCTGACAATGCGGGGGAAAACGGAGGTACAGACGGAAATGGGAATGGTCGCGGCAACGGGAATGGCGGGGGAAATGGTAACGGAACCGGAAATGACACTGGACCTGGAAGCGGAACTGTACCAGGTACTGATCCCGGTACTGGTACCGATCCTGGTACTGGTACTGATCCCGGTACTGATCCTGGTACTGGTACTGATCCTGGTACTAATCCCGGTACCAGACCAGGATCAGGCGACGACACTGGTGGTGCCGCTGGTACAGGAACCACTAATGATAGTGGCAACTGAAGCTGATGCTAAAAAAGCAAACAACACCGTTCACAAATGTGGACGGTGTAAAAATAAACTTGTTTCGTTTTCTACACATTTTTACTTTCTAAAGAAATCAGAGATGACAATTATGTACCATATGGAGAGTTAACATACTTTCATATTCTGTAATACAAACGAAACGTCCTGATTAATCAGGACGTTTCTCTTTTGCTTGATGTAAGGCAATCTTGCTAGCATATTGCTTTTCTTGTTCAGTGAATAATTCCACTAGCTGTTTATAAGACTGAAAAAGGCCAGGTCGTGATGAAACAAATTCTAGTCTTTCGCTGACATTCACCGGCTTGAGCTTGCAATGACCTATCGAATCCAAGTTTGGATTCAGACCGTTCGACATAAAAAGAAATTGCTTAAATAAATCAATGGACTTTCTCATCAATGGTAGAGCCTGTTCGTGATCCCTGTTTGCAAAGTGATGGCTCAGCTCTATTTTATAATGATTCCATTCACTAAGGATTCTCTCCATGCCTCTTTCTCTCCCTGATGTAATCTCTTATGGTTTATCCTTCATCCTTTTCTTGCCTTCTCTGCAAACATCAAGCAAAGGACAAGTCTCACATCTTGGATTCTGCGCTTTGCAATGGTACCTGCCAAAAAAGATCATCCTGTGGTGGGTAATCGACCATTCTTCTTTAGGAACTTTTCTCATTAAAGTCTTCTCTACCTCTAAAACAGAATCTTTCCACCGGCAAAACGCAAGCCGCTTGCTGACTCGCTCGACATGGGTATCCACTGCAATAGCGGGAACTCCGAAGGCCACGGAAACTACAACATTAGCCGTTTTCCGGCCTACCCCAGGTAGCTTTGTCAATTCATCCCTATCTGCTGGAACTGTTCCTCCATATTCATCAATTAGCATCCTGCACAGCTTTTGAATGTTCTTCGCTTTGTTACGAAAAAGACCAATCGAGCGGATATCTTGCTGCAGCTCCTCCTGTGTCACTGCCAGGAAATCTTCTGGTGTTTTGTATTTTTCGAACAAATCCTTCGTCACTTTATTGACAAGTGCATCCGTGCATTGAGCCGATAATGCCACTGCGATCACGAGTTGAAAAGGATTGGAGTGGATCAGCTCACAGTGTGCATTTGGAAACATCCTGCCCATTTCATCAAGACAGAACCTGATTTGCTGCTTATTCAACATGATTATTCACCCGTTTTTTCCATTTACAGATTTGAACTATTTTATATGGAAGATGAAAAAAGAGAGAATGATGAATTCTCTCATAAATTACTGTTCTAACCAGTTATAAAATGGTACAGGGTTGGCAGAAACTTTTGGCTCTTCCTTCCCTGGTCTTTGCGTACTCTGATGCTGCCTGAATTTTCTTCCATAACTTTTAGCCTGTTCGATTGTTTTGATTCCATTCTTTTTCCATTCGAAAAGAATTCGGTCTATGTACCGGAAATTTAATTTCCCCGATATCACAGCCTCTCTTAAAGCTGCTTTAATGATGATCGGATCGTGGTGATCATCATCCATCCACATAGCAAGCGATTCGCATTCAAACGGCGACAAAGGCCTGCCGAATTCTCTTTCAAACACAGTATATAAATCTGTCTCTTCCTTCTGCTCCACCAGCTCTTTTTCCTGCTGGCGTTTCAGCAGAAACTGGTCAAACAGCTTTTCCCACAATGGTTCCAGTGAATATTTTTCATATCTAATTCCCTCAGTTGAATTTCCATCCATGATCGAAATAAACCCTCTCTGTATCAGGGATCGAAGCAAATCAGTACATTCAAATGCGGATATCGTCATGCGGGCTGCAAGTTCAGTAGGTGTAGGAAATTCATTTCCTTTTTCAGAAAAATAGAAAACATGGAGTATTAAAGCCAATTCTTGCTCGTTCAGTCTCATTTCTTTATATTGCGTCAACAATACAGAAGGAATCGTAACATTTCCTTCTTTCAGCCATTCTAACAAATCTGCTTTTTTCATTCCGGACACCTCTTTTCATAGTATAGCATGAAATAGCCCGGCTGGTAATCAAATAAGAAAGGGAAAAAGGTACCGATCGCCTTACTAAAAAAGAGACCGAGAACCGGTTTCCAGTTCCCCGTCTGCTATTTTGTTTTTATACACGTTTGTTGACAAACTGATGAATTCGGCGGATTGCTTCCTCTAATTGGCTTAGTGATGTGGCATAGGAAAGGCGCATAAAATCGGGAGCTCCAAACCCAGAGCCAGGAACAACCGCAACATTCGCCTCAGTCAGCAGCATATTGCAAAATTCGTCTACATCCTTGCAGCCAGTCATCGTAGCTGCTGTTTTCGCATTTGGGAACAGGTAGAACGCTCCCTGAGGCTTTAGGCAGCTAATACCCGGAATCTCATTCAACTTAAGATGGATGATCTCAAGCCTTTCTAAAAAAGCTGAACGCATCTTCTCGACCTCCTCCTGCGGTCCTGCATAAGCTGCAATTGTCGCATATTGTGCCGGTGTAGTTGGATTCGATGTGCTGTGGCTTGCAAGGTCGGTCATCGCCTTAATGAGCGCACTGTCACAAGCTGCATACCCGATTCTCCACCCTGTCATGGAATGAGACTTTGAAACACCGTTAATAATGATTGTCTGCTTTTTCAATTCATCTGAAAGTTGTGCGATCGAGATATGTTCAACTTCTCCATAAATTAGTTTTTCATAGATTTCATCTGAAATGATCAGGATGCCTTTTTCCAGACAAACTTCTCCTAGTGCCTGCAACTCCTCTTTTGAATAAACCATTCCCGTAGGATTGCTTGGCGAATTGATGATAACTGCCTTTGTCTTTTCCGTCACCTTTTCCTTCAGCTGAGCTGGCGTGATCTTGAAATTATTTTGTTCCAGCCCTTCAACATAGACTGGATTCCCTCCTGCCAGTTTCACTTGCTCTGGATAGCTGACCCAGTAAGGAGTCGGAATGATGACTTCATCGCCGTCGTTCAGCAGTACTTGAAATAATGTGTACAATGCATGCTTGGCACCACTCGTGACAATGATTTCATTCAACTGATACTCAAGACCTTGATCTGCTTTTAATTTGGCTGCAATTGCCTTTTTCAATTCTGGAAGCCCGCCTGAAGGAGTGTATTTTGTGTATCCCTCATTCATTGATTTCACAGCAGCCTCGATTATATGCTGCGGTGTATTAAAATCAGGCTCACCTGCCCCAAGCCCGATTACGTCTTTTCCTTGTGCTTTCAATTCTTTTGCCTTGGCTGTGATTGCTAAAGTTGAAGAAGGTGTCAGAGCCCTCACTCTGTCTGCTAACTGGATCTTCATTTTTTTCCTCCTCGTTCATTGGAATTTATAAATTATCAATTGCTCTCAGTTTCTCGCCCGTTTCAAAATCAACATAATAATAATTGATGGTTCCGCTGTTTTTACGGTAATAAATTTCCCATGCTGGCCTGTCCGTCATTTGAATCCTGGACATACCAAGCCTTATGGCAATGATTTCATCGGGCTGTTTTTCCTGATAAAGTTTGGTTAACGCTTCTTTTTGCGTGATTCCATTTTTAGCAACTTTCGTGATCAAATCGCCATTTTTTTCATTGATCCAGACATAGACATCCTCCTGCCCAGCGTTTTTCCCAGTCATGACATAATAGGTTTCCTCTCCACTGTACAGCTTGAAATCCGTGAAATCGGAAAGGTACGTTTCTTTCGCTGCAATCTCCACCGCTTTCTTTTCTGCAACACTAACTGGTTCAACCGCATTCAAGTAAACATTCACCACGATACCGATCATAATTGCCACAAAAAGAATCCCTAGCAACATCCACTTTTTCACATGAATCCCTTCTTTATGTAAACTACTCACCGCTCTTCACATTCTAATTGAACAAGCGGTAAAAATTTCTCATTAGGTTCGGTAAATAGTAAAAATAGCCTTCTCTTTATCTTCCTGATCTAAAGCCAGACCAAACATAAGGTCATCATGTTTCAAGGACCTATTAAGAGCATCCACTATTTTATATAAATCCGGTGTATTCTGGACCTTCACCGTAGAGATTATTTCGATTTTACTTTCCATCCTGCAACTCTCTCCTTGCCGATTTTATCACTTTTTTAGAGCAGCATCTAGCTGCAAATAATACAACTAACACCTATTATATCAGGAGATCGCTTTTCTGTAAGGTTAAGGGGAAAAACAAACGAAAAAAATCCTGATGCTAGGCCTACAGCCAATCATGAATCATGTCAACAATTTCATTGATTGATTTTGATTCGACCGGGACATCAGCCACTGATTTTAAAAAAGCATTTCCGTATTTTGTCGTTACGAGCCTTCGATCAAAGACAAAAATCAGTCCACGGTCATCGGAAGTTCGAATCAACCTTCCAAATCCTTGCTTAAAGCGGAGAATTGCTTCTGGCAAGGAGAACTCAGAAAACGGGTTACCACCATTTTGTTTTATCAACGCGCATTTCGCAGCCGTAAGCGGAGCGTCCGGGGGCGAAAAAGGAAGTCGGACGATAATCAAGCATGAAAGATCTTCTCCTGGTATATCGACACCCTCCCAAAAACTGCTCGTTCCAAACAGAATCGCTTTATCGAACCGTTTGAAATTCCTTGTCAATCTTGACCTGCTGCCTGCAGAAATGCCTTGGGCAATTAGGATAAAATCTTCCAGAAGGCCACTTTCCCTAATCAAATTGTACGCCTTTTTCAGCATTTCATTCGAAGTAAACAGAATCAGCATCCGTCCCTTTGTTGCTTCGGCAATCGAGATGATATGTTCTGTAATTGCCACTACATAGTCATCATCTGAAACAGATTTAATATCTGGCAAGTCCTCTGGGACAACGAGTTTCACTTGTGTTTTGTAGGAGAAGGGAGACGGGATCTGTTTCTCTAGCAAAACTTGCTGTAAACCTAATTCTTTTTTAATGAAACGAAAGGAATGATTAACAGATAAAGTCGCGGATGTTACCACAACACTTTTTTTCCTTGAGAAAAATTGTGCCTCCAGAGATTCGGATACATGGACAGGACGGAAAAAAAAGGCTGTTGAATTTTGCATAGACCGTGTGTCGGCTTCAATCCATTTTACATCCCTTCCCTCTTCCGTAACGATTCTTTTTGCCATGAAGCAAGCTTGTTCTAAATCTTGCATCAAATGTACAACTTCATCTAATATCGCCATTTCCCTTGTTGAAAAGCTGTCCGCACTTCTCCAGGCACCATCCATCCTTTTCTCAAGGGCATTCTGTAAATCTCTAAGCTGAAAATAAACCCTCTCAGCAGTTGTTACTAATGCCGACCATACTCGATTTTCTCTGGCTGGAACCAAGCTTGCCTGTATCTTGCTGCCTTTATTTTTCATAGCCTTCCTTGCATAAGTACCTGCGAGCTTAAAGAGGTCTTCGGTTTCATAGATCAAATCGGCTATCAATTGATTGATTTCAGAGGTTTGCTGATGCTGGGAATGGAGAATGCCAGCCTTGTTCAGCAAGTTTTCCAGCTTATAAAATAGCTGATGTTGTTCGTAAAGTCCGAGTTGATTCAGCATTAACCTAACTGACATATAATCGAGTGACTCTCCAAAATATTTGCCCGCTGCCTTTTCGAATTGATGCCCCTCGTCTAGGATCACATGCTCAAATTCTGGCAAGGACCCGTTTTCAGACACTAAGTCGGCAAGAAGCATCGAATGGTTCGTGATAAGTAGATTCGCGTTTTGCGCATTTTCAATGGCCTTATGATAAAAATCATATTCCTCCCAGTGCTTTGTTTTGATAAAAATGGAGCGGTCATTCTTTATTTTATTCCAGTAAAGCATCCCTCCGCTGGACAAATTGAGTTCATCCACGTCCCCAGTTTCTGTTTGGGTCAGCAAGACAAGAATTTGCATTTTTGTAAGAGCCGTATCGTAATTCTCTTCTATTTCCCTGAGAGACTGTTCAAAGCGAGCCATATTGATATAGTGGTTTCTCCCTTTGATCAGTGCAACCTTCACTTTAGTCTCTAATGCTTTGTTCAGTTTAGGAACATCATTCGACAGCAGCTGCTCCTGAAGCTGGGTTGTATATGTACTGACCACTACTCGGTTATTGCTTTCTAGTGCAAAAATAGCGGAGGGGATCAAGTAACCGAGGGATTTCCCTACCCCAGTTCCAGCTTCGATCAACGCATGTCCGTTTTTATGGAACGCATCATATACAAGGTCCATCATCTCAAATTGTCCCGGCCGCATTTCATATCCAGTAAACGCCCTTTTCAGGAGGGCTTTTTTTTCTTCCATTGTTTTTGGAAAATCAATGACCTGATGCTCTTTCATCTCACTCCCTGTTTTCTTTCTTAATGCTATTCCGCGAAAAACTTCTAAATGCTCTGGTAGTGGTTCGATTCTGGTTTCTTTCCCATTTGATATCTCATCAAAAATCAAATGAAGATCACTTTTCAGTCCCTCTGAAAGCTTTGTAAGTTCTTTAATGGTGACAAGCGGAAGCGCCTCAACAACATTCAGCATGATTAACAGAAGTTCTGCTGTCACACGGGCATCACTATCTGCTTGATGAGGCCGGTCGTGTTGCAGACTCTCCTTTGCAGCAAGATCAGTCAATTGGAAACTATCTGAAGTTGGATAGACAATTCTCGCCATTTCCACTGTGTCAATTACCGGACCATAAAAACCTTCCTCGCCTGCATTTATTAATTCTTCCTGTAGAAAGGAAAGGTCAAATAAGACATTATGTGCCACAAAATAAGCATCTTCTAGCAAATTAGAAACCAATGGAGCGATTTCTTCAAACAATGGAGCATTCTTTAACATGGAATCAGAAATGCCCGTCAGTTCTTCAATGAATACTGGTATTTTCTCCATTGGATTGACGAGAGAGGCGAACTGGTCGGTAATTCGGCCATTTTCCACAACAACTGCTCCAAACTGGATAATTCGGTCTCCTTTTTTTGGAGCATTACCCGTCGTCTCTAAATCGATCACAACAAATTTTTGACTCATTTTTCACTACACCTCTTACCTTCAGTCAAACAAAACCGTACCATTAAAAATCTGAAAATGAAAGCAGGAGCTTACTTGTTTTTTGGATTCGCTCTGTTTACCCCATAGTATCACCATTATACTCCGCTTTAGCGCTAAACACATACAGCTTTTTCGTTCGTGCACCGTCTAATATGAGAAAAAACTCCCGGTGATCGGGAGTTTTTTCCCTTATAAAAATACTGTTTTTTCGGGTTCTGCATGGATCAATTCAACGATATGGTTGTTTTCGTCCATCAATGCAACTTTCGGCTGATGGGTCGCCACTTTCTCCTCAGAAATGAGCGCATAGGAAATGATGATCACAACATCGCCTTCCTGAACTAAACGAGCTGCCGCACCATTTAGGCAAACCACCCTGCTGCCTCTTTCTCCTGCAATAATATACGTTTCAAAACGGGCGCCATTATTATTGTTCACGATTTGTACCTTTTCGTTTGGAACCATCCCGACAGCGTCCAGTATCTCACTGTCGATGGTGATGCTGCCTACATAATTCAAATTTGCCTCCGTAACTCTTGCCCGATGGATTTTGCCGTTCATCATGGTGCGGAACATGGAATATACCTCCTAAAGTTTTTCTACATCTAAAATAATATTGTCGATCAATCTGGCTTTCGAAAACTTGACTGCCAAGGCGATGATCATCCTGCCAGTTACTTTTTCAAGCGATTGCAGCTCAGGATAAGAATAGATTTCAATATAATCGACTACTCCGGCGGTATTATCGTTAATATGCTTCTTTATTATTTCGATTAGCCTTGCTGAACTCCGCTCACCGCTTTCGAGCGCAGCTTTTGCCAAAAGAAGACTTTTGAAGAGCTCTGGCGCCTGTTTTCTTTCTTGTTTATTTAAATAGACATTTCGAGAACTTTTGGCAAGGCCATCCTCTTCCCTGACTATTTCGAGCGAAATCAATTCAATAGGGAAATTAAAATCTGCGACCAAGCCTTCAATCACCGCGACCTGTTGGGCATCCTTCAGCCCAAAATAAGCCCTTGCAGGCTGAACGATGTTGAAAAGCTTAATCAAAACCGTTGCAACCCCATCAAAATGCCCAGGCCTCGATTTGCCGCAAAGGACATTCGTTCTTTCAATTACGGATACTTTCAGCGAGGCATTCTTCGGATACATTTCCTCTGCTGTAGGATAGAAAATATAATCTACCCCTTCCATTTCGGCAATCCTATGATCACGATCAAAATCACGCGGATATGCATCGAGATCCTCAGCAGGGCCAAATTGGAGGGGATTCACGAATATACTTAGGACAACAATTTCATTATCCTGGCGTGCTTTTTTCATCAAGGAAATATGTCCTTCATGCAGGAATCCCATCGTTGGTACGAAGCCAATGCTATTGCCTTCAGCTTTTAATGTTTGCATTTGTTGTTGCATTTCTGTAATCGTCCTAATAATTTTCATTCTCTTCCCCCGTACAATGCCTGCAATTCTTCTTCCTTCATCGTGAATGTATGCTTGTCTTCTGGGAATTCTTTACGCCTCACTTCGGAAACATAGGAACTGAGACCTGCTGTAATTTGCTCATTCACATTCGTATATTGTTTCACAAATTTCGGGACACGATCCACTCCATATGTGATGATATCATGGTAAACAAGTACTTGTCCGTCTACTGCTGCACCTGCTCCAATACCTATGGTCGGAATGGTAAGATCTTTGCTGATTTGTTCAGCAAGCTGCTTTGGAACACATTCGAGTACAATGGCAAAAGCACCGGCTTCTTCACATTTTTTTGCATCGTTTATCAGCTTTTTGGCTTCGTCTGCACTTTTGCCCTGGACTTTATACCCGCCAAGTACACCAACAGATTGCGGGGTCAGGCCAAGATGTGCAACTACCGGTATTCCTGCCTTTGTAAGTGCACGGATATGATCAATGACCTCATCAGCACCCTCTACCTTAACGGCATTAGCCCCTGTCTCTTGCATGACTCTGGCACCATTTAATAAGGTGTCTTTGATTGACAGATGATAGCTCATAAATGGCAAATCGACGACAATAAATGTATTGCCTGCTCCGCGCCGAACGGCTTTTGAATGGTGGACCATATCATCCATTGTTACTGGAATGGTGGAATCATACCCCAGCACGACCATGCCCAAGGAATCTCCAACGAGAATCATATCAGCTTCAGCTTGTTCGGCATGTTTTGCTGAAGGGAAGTCATAGGCAGTTACCATCACAATTTTGTTTCCGCTTTGTTTCATTTTCCAGAAATCAGTTGTTTGTTTCATTTCCTTTCCTCCTTTTCTAAAGAGGAGATAAAACAATCCATTCATGCATGCATGACACTAAAAAAAGACCCAACTATGCCAGAAGGATCTTTTGAAGCCTGCATGTGTTTCATCCCTCCGTCCCAGTCCGATTTCGGATCCAGGCAGAACTATTTTTTTATATGCCTACTAAAGGTGCAGTTCTCTCGATACCGCCCAAATTGATTATAGCAAATGACTGTTTTTTTGGCTACATTATGGAATTATTCATTCATTTTAATATCTGCAGAATAGATATGGTGGATGACACCAGCAGAATCTTCGATTAAGAGAACACCATCTTCCGTGATTCCAATGGTTTTCCCGCTTATTTCCCCCGTTATCGTGCGGGCAATGATCTGTTTACCAATACTGATGGCATAACTTTCCCACATTAATTTTATCGGTAAAAAACCTTTTGTTAAATAAAGCAAGTATAGCTTTTCCAATTTTTCAAGAATTGTCCTGATCAATTCTTCCCTGCCTATTGTCCTACCTGCTTCTATGGAAAGCGAAGAAGCGGTTCGCCGAATTTCTTCAGGGAAATCTGCTTCCAGAGTATTGACATTCATGCCAATGCCGATAATCACTGAATGGATGCTGTCTGCCTCCGCTTGCAATTCGGTCAGAATTCCTGTTATTTTTTTCCCGTTTACCATAATATCGTTTGGCCATTTTATTTGAGGCAACAATTCGGTTGCTTCTTCGATGGCCTGTACGACACCCACCGCAGTAATCAGTGTCAATTGTGGTGCTTTCGAGATTGGAATTTTTGGACGAAGCAGAATGCTCATCCAGATTCCAGTGTGTTTTGGTGAATGCCATTTACGGTCCATTCTTCCTCTGCCAGCAGTTTGTTCTTCTGAAATGACCACTGTTCCTTCTTCGGCAGCTTCATTAGCAAGTTTAGAGGCAATTTTTTGAGTCGACTCCACGCTGTCATAATAGTACAGATTCCTTCCAAAGATTTCTGTCTTTAAGCCGAGAGTGATTTTATCCGCCGTCATTGCGGTTGGGATGGAGACAATCTTGTAGCCTTTTCTCCTGACAGCCTGAAACTGAAAGCCTTCTTTGCGGAGTTCTTCTATTTGTTTCCATATTGCTGTTCTGGAACATCCGGCTATATCTGCCAACTTTTGTCCTGATAAGTATTCATTTTCGTTATTGGTAAAAGCCTCGATCAATTTTTTTCGGATTCCCGATTGAACGCGTTCAGCCATTCCTTTAGTTTCTCCTTTTCATTTGGCACTTTGCCAAAGATTACTGCTCGTTCGATTTCAGCCATTGTTTCGCTTAGCCACGGGCCAGGCTGTTTAGTCATCCATGTCATCACATCATTCCCGGAAACAGCTAATTGCCGGCGATTGTAGATTGGCAGTAAGTCGTATAATTGAATAACCACTTCCAGACTGCATTCATCTTGCCGTAGAGAACCGAATACTTTTTCCGCGCTGATGGCGACATCGAGTCCTGCCTTATAAACGGATTCCAGATTCCATTGGTATTCGAAACGATGTAAAAGCATCGAGTGGATTTGCTTATACCTCTTGATCTTCTGGACAGAATGCTTCCATTCCCTCAAGAAATTGTCGACTTCTTTTCCTGACAGCCCTAATTCAAACAGGAGCAATACCCATATCTCCGCAAGGTCAAGATCTGATGTCAAATGGGAGGAGAAGCTTATTAATTGCCTATTTTTTTCATTTAAACCAGGCAAATACCGAGACATACCACTTTTAGAAAGGAGTTGGATCGCCTCTTGCCTTCGGGGTCCGAGCAGCAATTTTTCAAATTCACTTAATTTTCGTTCGGCAGCTATGTTCTCGAGCCTCTGACTATTTGCCGCTAGCGATTCAAAAGTGTGCTGCTCGATGGAAAAGGATAATTGGGATAGGAACCTGACTGCCCTAAGCATCCTTAACGCATCTTCGCCAAACCGCGCATCTGGATCGCCAACAGTAACAATGATCCTTTGGTCGATCGCATCCCTTCCTCCGAATGGATCGATGATTTGACCTGTTCGATCCATGGCAATCGCATTCATGGTAAAATCACGGCGTTGGAGATCCTCCTTTAGCGAGCGGATAAAGGTAACGCTATCAGGTCTTCGGAAATCAGAATAGCCTGTTTCAGACCGAAAAGTGGTCACTTCATAATGGTTTCTGCCGTGATGGACTAAGATGGTGCCATGCTCAATCCCGACGTCAACGGTCTTGCTGAAAATCCGCTTCAATTCCTCTGGCAAAGCAGACGTAGCAATGTCTACATCAGCAATTGACCGGCCAAGAAGGTGGTCCCTGACAGATCCCCCTACAAAATAAGCTTCATAACCGGCATTTTCAATCAATTCAAGGACAGGTGCCGCCTCTTTAAATAGATTAGGAAGCATCTTCATCATTCTCCAGCAGGCTGTAATAAATGTTTTCGTATACCGAAACAATTTGTTCGGCGCCAAAGTTCGTCTCTGCCCGGTGCAAAGAGTTCAGTGCAAAATGGTCATGGACGCTACGGTTCATAAGGATATGTAGCGCCTTTTCGGTGATTTCTGCTATATTTCCTAGGTCACATATATAACCAGTTTGCCCATCAACAATTACCTCCGGAATCCCTCCGACATTCGTTCCAATGCAAGGTACGCCACATGCCATGGCCTCAAGCGCCACGAGTCCAAAGCTTTCTTTTTCGGACAAAAGAAGCATTAAGTCACTCAATGAGTAAAGCTCCTCCACTCTTTCCTGTTTCCCAAGCAGCAATACTTTCTCTCGAATACCCAGCTCGCTGGCGAGGCTGCATACTCCCTTGATTTCAGGTCCATCTCCGACAAGCAGCAGCTTTGCCGGAAGCTTCTCGGCTATCCCCGCAAACACTCTGATGACATCGAGCGCTCTTTTAACTGGCCGGAAGTTGGAAACGTGGATGATAACTTTTTCATCAGGGAGGATGCCAAGCTCACCCCTGAGGTCTGAAGAATCTACTCGTTTGTTCACCCGAGTATCGATAAAATTGTACACACAGTCAATTTCTTTCTTTGGTTTGATTAATTCATAGGTTTGTTTGATCAATGAAGCAGACACAGCCGTCACATAGTCTGACTTTTCAATTCCGAATCGAATCGCATCCGTCATAGATGGATCATATCCAAGGACGGTAATATCGGTTCCGTGTAGGGTAGTAACGATTTTTAAATCCCTTCCGCTCATCTGACGTGCGAGAATCGCACATACGGCGTGTGGGATAGCGTAATGTACATGAAGAACATCTAAATTCTCCAGAACAGCAACCTCAGCCATTTTGCTAGCCAGAGCAATATCATAGGGAGGGTATTGAAACACAGAGTATTGATTGACCTCTACTTCATGAGAATAAATATTACGGTACATTTTTGTCAACCGGAAAGGAAGACTGGAGGAAATGAAATGAATTTCATGGCCTCTTTCTGCCAGCAGCTTTCCAAGCTCTGTTGCGACAACGCCAGAACCTCCAATTGTCGGGTAACAGGTGATGCCAATTTTTAGTTTCTTCATTTTTCTTCCCCTAACAAATCGTTATCGATCAACAGCGGCTTTTTCGACAAAAAGCCCTCAGCAAAAACCACACCTGCTTCCTTGCCAAATAACCTTTCCCGAGCCTCTACTGTTTCGATATAGCCGTTGATAAGCGGTGTATCAAAAGCAGCAGCGTTTTTCCTGAACTGACTTTCATAAGCATGGAGGGCATCCAATTTCTTATCCATAAACTCAGATACATTTACAACGAAATCAGGTTTATGAAAACCATTGACCATATAGAAATAGATCGCTTTTGGCCGGTGAGCATCCAGCCCCGCCTGTTCATCATATTTTCTTATCGCTGTCGAAAAGACCGCCTCCTCAACAAGGCGCGCACAGCTGCCGTGGTCAGGATGACGGTCGATAATATAGGGTGCAAAGACCAATTCCGGGCGATACCGCCTAATCACTCTAACGATTTCCTTTATGTATTCATCGTTAAGAAACAAGCCCCTATCCGGGATGTCAAGTGTTTCCCTCACCCGAACTCCAAGGATATTCGCCGCCTCTTTCGCTTCTTGCATCCTTGTCTCTACAGTCCCGTTTGAGGACATTTCTGCTCTTGTTAAATCACAGATGCCAATTATTTTTCCCTTTGCAGCAAATTTGGCAATCGTTCCGCCCATGCCGATTTCCACATCATCTGCATGGGCGCCAAAAGCCAATATATCTAGCTTACTAGCTTCCATGTTTCTCACCAAATATCTCTTTCACTACGTTTCTCCAATCAAGATCGCCTCGCTCCATGCCTCTTATCAGTATTTCGGCCGTTCCCATATTGGTTGCAAGAGGAACGGCATATACATCACAAAGACGGACGAGGGCTGTGACATCTGGTTCATGCGGCTGGGCAGTCAGCGGATCTCTGAAAAAAAATACAGCGTCGATTTGATTATTGGCGATCCGGGCGCCGATTTCCTGGTCTCCTCCCAGCGGACCTGAGCGGAATCTTTGAATCTCTAACCCGGTTGCTTCCATGATTCTTAAACCAGTGGTTCCAGTGGCAAATAATTGATGTTTTTCAAAGATATGTTTGTATGCGACCGAAAATCCCACCAAATCATCCTTTTTCTTATCATGAGCGATTAAGGCAATATTCATAAACTCTCCCCTATTCGATGATATTCTCTAATCCATAAACAAAAGCATCCATTTTCATTACAGTATCAACAGCCAGTTTTACACCAGACATAAAGGAGCTGCGATGATAGGAATCATGCCGGATTGTGAGCGTTTGTCCATCAGCACCAAACATAACCTGCTGGTGGGCAATCAGACCTGGCAGCCTCACTGAATGGATATGCATGCCTTGATAATCAGCACCGCGGGCTCCATGCAAGGTTTCTTTTTCGTCCTGGTGTCCCTGTCTTTTTGCTTCCCTGACATCGGCAATCATCTGCGCTGTTTTCACTGCGGTTCCAGATGGCGCATCAAGCTTCTGGTCATGATGAAGTTCAATGATTTCCACATCAGGGAAGTATTTCGCAGCCATTCGAGAAAATTTCATCATCAATACAGCTCCAACAGCAAAGTTTGGTGCAATGATGCAGCCCGTTTCCTGTTCCGAACAAAGCTGCTCCAGTTCAGCAAGATCCTCATCGGAAAAACCAGTCGTACCAACTACAGGACGGACTTTGTATTTCAGAGCTGTTCTAGTATGGAACATGCCGACTTCCGGTGTAGTAAGATCAATCAGAACGTCCGGTTCCGTCTCCTGGAGACATTTCTCGAAATCTGTGTAGATCATCGCATCACTTTCTGGAAAACCGTCAAGATCACCAACTTTGAATCCTTCATATTTTCGGTCAACTGCTCCGACAAGTGCATACGTTTCAGACTGAAGGACGAGATGGACTGCTTCTTTCCCCATCCTTCCTCGTGGACCTGCAATAACAATTTTCACTTTTTCCAATCCAAACCCTCTCCTTTAGCTGTCTTTCCTTGTCCAGCGATCTTTATCCCTAGTTTTAAATTTTTCCATGACTTTGTTATGTGCTTCTTCTAGGTCTATATGTAGCGAGTTGGCAAAGCAAATCATAACAAACAACATGTCTCCCAGCTCTTCTTCGATTGTTTTTTCCTGTTCGGCTTTTTTCTTAGGCTTTTCTCCATAGTAATGGTTCACTTCCCGAGCCAGTTCACCAAGCTCCTCCGTCATCCGTGCCGTCAAAGCCAGGGGACTGAAATAGCCTTCCTTGAACTGGCTGATATAATCGTCCACTTCCTGCTGGAGTTTCTTGACCGTCTTGTTACTCATGAAACCCACCCAATCTTTTTATGTATGCTTATCTATATCGATGTTAGCTCAACAGAGTAGCTTTGACAAACATTTTTATTTCCTATCCTTTTAAAAGATTGCCCTTGCTTGCTATTTTTTATATAATAAAAGCGCTTTAGTCAGGGGTTTTGTCCCTGACACTAGGAGGGAATTCATTTGCTTAATGGCCTGAAGATCAAAAATATCTTGTTCATTTTGCTCGGTGCTGCTATTTTTTCGTTTGGTCTTGTCCATTTCAATATGCAGAACAACCTTGCAGAAGGTGGTTTTACCGGGATCACACTCTTATTGTATTTCGTATATGGCTGGTCTCCTTCCATCACTAACCTGCTGCTGAACCTGCCCCTGTTCTTCCTCGGCTGGAAACTTCTTGGACGAAATATTTTTATTTACACGATCATCGGCACGATCGGTGTATCGCTATTTTTGAGTATTTTCCAAAAATACACAATCAACATGCCTTTGTATGAGGATTTGTTTTTAGCGGCATTGTTTGCTGGGGTTTTTATTGGCATCGGACTTGGAATTATTTTCCGATACGGTGGGACAACTGGCGGAGTGGATATCATCGCAAGGCTTGCTCAAAAGTATTTAGGCTGGACAATGGGCCGGACGATGTTCATGTTCGACTTTTTTGTCATCACCCTGTCACTTATAACTTATTTAAACTATCGTGAAGCGATGTACACGCTCGTCGTCGTATTTGTTGGAGCGAGGGTAATAGATTTTATGCAGGAAGGGGCCTATGCTGCAAGAGGGGCAATGATCATTTCTGATAAAAACGAAGAGATCGCTGCGAACATTATGAAAGAAATGGACCGCGGAGTAACCAGTTTAAAGGCGGTTGGTTCTTATACGAAGGCAGAAAGGGATGTTCTTTACTGCGTTGTTGCGAAAAATGAAATCGTCACCCTTAAGAATGTGATTAACTCAGTGGACCCACATGCTTTCGTTTCTGTTACCGTCGTCCATGATGTTCTAGGTGAGGGCTTCACACTCGATGAAAACAAACTTCCACTGGAAAGATAAAAAAAATCCGGAAAAGTCCGGATTTTTTAGTCTTCACTTGTCATTCCAGTATAAATCATTACTAGACGCACCAATTCCAGAACTGCAACTGCTGCTGCGGCAACATAAGTCAAAGCTGCTGCATTTAAAACCTTCTTTGTTTCTCTTTCTTCATCATTGCGGATAATCCCTGCTGAGACTACTTGGTCCATCGCACGGTTGGAAGCATTGAATTCAACTGGTAAAGTAATTACCTGGAAGACAACAGCCGCCGCCATGAAAAGAATACCAAGCAGAAGCATTCCACTCAAGTTTGCAAAAATCCCTATCATGATCAAAACCCAAGAGAAGTTAGAACCAAGGCTTGCTACCGGAACTAGCGCATGGCGGAATCGAAGAAATGCATAATCTTCGGCATCCTGCATGGCATGGCCAACTTCATGGGCAGCAATGGCTGCTGCTGCAACGGAATGACCAACAAAGTTATCTGATGAGAGACGGACAACTTTTGTCCGTGGGTCATAGTGATCACTTAAATACCCTCTTGTTTCCTCGACACTCACATTATATAAACCGTTGTCATCCAATATTTTTCGGGCGACTTCCGCTCCTGTCATCCGGGATGAGGAAGCCACTTGTGAGTACTTTTTGTATGCGCCTTTGACTTTGAATTGAGCCCAAATCGGGATCAAAATAATAATCGCGAAATAAATAAGATACATCTTTGACCTCCTTTTTTATTCTAGCAGTTATCATTATTTTATTAATACTTATAAAAACTGTCAACTTTTACGTTCGTTTTGAACATCCTTTGTTTTCTGGCGATTGCCAATATATTTTCTCCAGCCAACGTAAGACAATGTAAGGATGATGATGCTTCCGGTCGATATCATCACCCACCACAGCGAAGGATCTGCTTCATCCTCTGTCAAACCATCAAACAGATTTTGCAAATCCGTTTGTAAAGCCTCCAGTTCTTTCCTGTCCGAGGCCTTTTGGAGTAATTGCGGGCGATACTGGTCGATATAACTTACTTTTGCATCCACCTTTTGGATTGTTACCGGGTCGATATCAATGTTCATGCTAGGGTGGATGACGTTGTATAATGCAAGAAATGAGTTAAGCTTCCTGTCAAAACGATCGTTGTCCCCTTGATAGGCAGCAGTTTTCATATCATTAAAAACAGTCATGATTGGATCTTCCATCTCGGCCCACAAAGGTTGGTGGGTGGAGACAATCGCGTCAATCACCAGCCGGAATTTTGTCACCCTATTCATTTTTTCAGCATGTCCAAGATCATTATTGGCAACTGCCTCCAATGCCTCATCATGAGCAACCGTAATGATGCGCAGTTCATCCATTGCAAATGGACGGCCATTTCCTGTCACCAGCAAAAATTCTTCAGAAAAATACTCCAGCAATCTATTTGCATCTTTATACCGATGAAGCTTGACCATTTGCAAAGCTTGGTCTGATATATTGTCCAGCTCTTCAACAGGCGACGTTGGTTCTGCATATGCTGCAAACGGCACAATCCACATTAGCACCGCAAATAATATGAGTAATTTTTTTGCTTTCATTCCTGTCCCCCCCTAAATACTATTAAAAATGTATGAAAGGGTGGACAAGGTTATACCAAAAATCCATGAGGTTATCTTGACCTTTTTAACGATAGATGGAAGCGGGACGGCCTTAGTCCAAAGTAATATCCAACTGCAATCGAGAAAATACTAAGCCAAAAAGTAAAATACCCTATCTGGTCCATATATAAATCTAGCGTATGATACCTTGGCATCATCATAAAAACATAATCGATCATTTCATTATGCAAAACAACCACAGCTGCAACAATCAGATGCCAGGGTTTCATCCGATAAAAAGGAGCATAAAGGACCCCTTCCACTGCCATCGAAAAATGGGAAGCCATCAACATTAGCCCAATCCAATCCAGCTGTCCAGAGACGAAGTAAACCATTAAATTCATGGCCACCGCCCAAAGACCATATTTTACGAGGCTGACGATCGCCAAAGCTTCCATCAGCGGCCAGTTTCTCCCCATTAATAAGGCGGCAAGCACGAATACAAAAAATAAGCTGGCGGTTGGACTATCAGGCACAAAAAGCCAGAATCGTGGCGGCGTGTCCACCAGTTGCCATTTATACCAGTAGTATCCGTAGGCAGTTCCTAGCACATTGACCCAAAGTAAAAGCCAGAGGATCGATCTGTTTCCAAGCAAAGGATAAAGTTTCTTTATCATTCGACTACTCCATTCCTTTTTTCTCATTTGAAAAAAAAGAACCTGCAAAATGTGATTACAGGTTCCTAGCTATTATTTGCTTAGACCGTCGATAAACTCAGATAGCGTCTTAAGTTCTTCGTCCGTCCCTTTAAAAACTGCAGGCATATTGCCTCGCCCATTCTTGGCGACATCAGCAATTTCTTCCGCATTTAATTTTGTTTCAAGCAGGCTCGGTGCTGCAGCTCCGCCGGAAAGTTCCCCGCCATGGCAGGAAGTACAAGTCTGCGCCTGGGCAATTTTGTAACCATCAGAATTCTTATCGATTTCTACATCGACAATCTGTCCCTGTTTCTCTGCAGCAGCCCAGTCATGAGTAGCAACCGATTCCCAAGTCAGGTAAAAAACTGAAGCAATTGCCAGTAGCATAAACCCTGTCGCAAGCGGGCGTTTTGATGGACGGCGCTCAATGCCGCCGTCAATAAAAGGAGCCAACAGTAATGCACCGAAAGCCAGTCCAGGAATAACCATAGCACCAATTACAGTATACGGACCTGAAGCATAAGAATATTTCAGCAATTGATATAAGAATAAGAAATACCAGTCTGGCATTGGAATATAAGCCGTATCTGTAGGATCGGCAATCCTTTCTAGCGGAGACGGGTGAGCAATGGTCAAGCTCAAGTATCCGATTAAGAAAACAGCACCAACCATCCATTCTTTCAATAGGAAGTTAGGCCAAAACGCTTCCGTTTTGCCAGGGTATTCCGAGTAATCTTTCGGAATATTAGGCTTGCGGTCTGCAGGAACACGTGAGTCTCCTACGAACTTCATCCCTTTTCCACGATGCATCGAATGATCCCCTCCTTTTTCCGTATCGTTGAACGAATCTTATTTCGCGCAACGTAATTTTTTCAAGTTTTTACAATGGACCAGAAATACCTTGCTTCCGAATCATTAAGAAGTGTGCTCCCATTAAGCCTAAAAGTGCAGCAGGCAGGAAGAATACGTGGATTGCAAAAAAACGTGTCAATGTTTGGGCACCAACGATTGTTGAATGGCCGGAAAGTAATATTTTAATGTAAGGCCCAATCAATGGGACAGCCTCTGCAATTTGTAATGTAACCTTGGTTGCGAATAATGCTTTCATATCCCAAGGAAGCAGATAGCCTGTCAAGCCAAGACCTAGCATAACAAAGAAAATCAGAACTCCGACAACCCAGTTCAATTCACGTGGTTTCTTATAAGCACCCTGGAAAAACACACGAAGAGTATGTAAGAACATCATCACAATAACAAGGCTTGCTCCCCAGTGATGCATGCCACGGACGATTTGCCCAAACGCTACTTGATTTTGAAGATAATATACAGATTCCCAGGCATTCTTTATGTCCGGCACATAATACATAGTCAGGAACATTCCGGAAAGAATCTGAATGACAGTAATAAAAAACGTCAAACCACCAAAGCAGTACACGAACGCAGAAAAATGATGCGCCGGATTAACGTGTTCTGGAACTTCATGATCCGCGATGTCGCGCCACAAAGGCGTAATATCCAATCTTTCATCTACCCAATCGTAAATTTTGTTTAACAAAGATTACGCCCCCTTTCGTGGTTCGGCTTTTCCTACATAAAGGAATCCATCTTTTTCTTTCGTTGGATATACATCCAATGGTGCTAATGGCGGTGTACCCGGAACATTTGTTCCATCTTTTTCATAACGGCCGTAGTGGCAAGGACAGAAGAATTGTTCAGGATGTTCCTTGTCCGTCCCCCAGTCTACTATACAACCGAGGTGTTTACACACCGGCGACAAAGCAACGATTTCCCCAGCTTCATTTTTGAAAACCCATGCTGTTCCTGTTTCTTCTGATTCATACCAAGCATCTTTTTGTTTGAATTTAAAGTTAACTTTTTGCGGTTCAGTATTAATATCTGTGGTCTTCAATGGAGTTGCGATAAAATCTCCTGTGTCTTCCCCTTTTAGCACAGGATCGACGGCAAAACGAACCATTGGCATCAGCATCCCTGCAGCCATGAAACCGCCTACACCAGTTAGTGTATAGCTTAAGAATTGACGTCTTGAAACACGATGCTTACTCACCCTATTCCCCCCTTTATTCCCAAGTTAAGTCCCAAACGGACATAATTTAAACATATTTTAAACACATTTTACTACTAGGACATAACCATGATATATCAATCTCATTACAAAATCAATATAATACTATGTTGAAAACATTTTTTTCAGTGATAAAAATAACAGTTGATTATTTTTCATTCCATAGCTCAATGAATAAAGGTAATAATTGCTTTACTTGTTCTTCGACGATCGTTCTCTTTTGCTCGTCCTGCATCTGATCCAGAGACAAGGAAGGAATCCATAGGACGTTTCCTTTCAAGTCTTTTTCCCGCTGCCTCCAGCTGCTGTCAGACGTAACATAAAAAATGTGGTGAAACTGCTTTTCCAGCAGGGTATTTTCCCAATGATTCAAAGCAATTAAGCTGTCCACTTCATCCTTCATGTACACAAAACCAGGAAAAAGGAAGATTCGTCCTCTAAACTGCTTTTCCAGCTGAGTCGTTAGCAGCCCTGTGAACTCAGCCATAGAAGCATGTTGTTTCATCTCGGCGTCAAACGATACCGGCAAAAGCGGGACGATTACCGTATCTACGTACTCAGCAGCCTTTTGAAACATCTCAACATCTGCTGCCACCCATCTCATAACACATCAACTCCATCTTTCCATTAGACTTGAACTGTATGCATAAGCTCTCCATTATGTACTTTATACCTCCATTCTATCATATCATCTTTAAACTGAGTTTAAGGATGGGAAATTTTTTTCACAGTCTAAACTATAGGTATATGGAATTGCAGTCATAAAACGGGACCAGGTTAAACCAGGCAAAATAAAAAGCCTGCGTTTTAGCAAGCTATAAAGAGTTAACTGCACTTAATTTTTTTAGTTGCTCTGTAAGGCGTTCGAAGGCTTCCTGGTCCTGACTGTCCAATGCCTGGTCAATCAGGGACAACAATTTGTCTCTTTGGAAATGATGGATGCTTTCCTCAAGAAATCTTTCTGCCACCAATTTATCGCTTTCACTGATTTGGATCTGTCCTGGCATATATGGATTTTCTTCCAGAACGGCCGCAAACTGATGGGCTTTGTTTGAAGCATGGAAATTTAATTGAATATAAATTTCTTCTTCCCGGTTCAAACGAATATCATGAAAAGACTTCTCAGCATCTGTGGTCATAACATTAGCCTTGAAGAACCGGAAAGGCACCTCATCCACGCAATGGGTGGACATTACTAATCCCCTTGGACAATGCTCGATATTATCCACAAAGTGTACCTTTTCCATCAGCTGATCATGGCTCATCAAGTAGTTAAGGATCCAAACACATTCCCGCTTTTTCAGCTGATAATGGTTCAAAAACCAGCGGATAAAATCCTTTTTCTCGTTGACAGATACAGGGGTTGTCATTTTTGAATCCCTCCTCTGCATAACTCAAATATTTTCGGTTACTGATTTTCCGTCAAACGCTCCAGCATTTCACGGAATTCTTCATTGCCTGGTTCCTTTTCAACTAACATACTTAGAATTTCGGCAGCGACATCCATTTTTCCTTCTTCAATTAAAAAATATCCGTAGTCTGACAAAAATTCTTTGTCGTCTTTAAAGAAAGTATATGCTAGTTGGTATTTGTTTAATGCCTGTGAATATTCTTCCTTATGCTGATAGGCGATTGCTGCATCCCAGAGAATTTGCGGTTCCTCGTCTTCATTGTAATCCACAATACTAATTAGCTCCAAAACATCCTCATACCGCTCTTGCTTCAATAAAAGTTTGTTCAGCACAAGCATTCCTTCCATGAACCCTGGATCAAGCGCAATCGCCTCACGAATCATCTTTTCTGCAGTCTCCTCATCCGGAAGCTTAAGAGCGAGCTTGCCACCAAAAAAGTATAGCTCTTTATTGTATTCATCCTGCTCAACGCCCTGCTTGACAGCCTCAAACGCTTCCTCAACCATTCCTTCCCGTTCATAGGCCTTGGCCAGATGGAGGTAAAGTGAGTGATATTCCGGGTCGAATGTCTTCAATTCCTCAAATTTTTCGATGGCTGTTTTATTAAAACCAGCCTGCAATGCTGTAAAAGCATAGCCGAATAAAGTATTGATTTCCAGCTTCTGTTCCAAGGCGATATCGTAAAAATGCAGCGCTTCTTCAAAGGATCCTCCGGCGCTTAACGTGTCCGCCAGCCGCTGATTGATGTTTACTCCGCCGATTTCTTCTTGTATTTTTAGGACCGTTTCATAATGCGAAATCGCTTCTGCAAGCCTTCCTTGATGAGCGTAAAGTTCACCTAAAGCAAAATCAATCACCGTTTCATCTGGCAACAATCTTTTTGCTTCGAGCAACTTGTTTTCGCTCACTTCATAGAGACCTTCCATCTGATATAAATCAGCCAACAAGAGCAGAGCCTGAGGAAAAGCCGGGTCATCCTTTTCCACCTTTTCAAGAGCAAGCATAGCCTCTTCTTCTTTGCCGAGTTCTATTCTTGTTTCTGCTAACAGAACAAGGAGTTCTCCCTCATCAGGATAATTTTTTACTAAACTTTCCATCAAAGCCTCTGTTTCTTCCATAAATCCATAACGGAAAAGCTCTTCAGAAAGCAGAAATTTCTCTTCGTCCTTTCCATGATCAAGTATTTCCCTATAAGCAGACATTGCTTTATCAAGCTGTCCATTTTCGATTAGATTAGTTATTTCCTTTACTGCGGCCATTGCAATCATCCTATCCAAATTATTAAGCACTTAGTTGTTTTAAAGGTACCCGTTCCGTTTTTCAATCTTGATCAGTAAAAAATCCTGGTGTTTTAATTATAACATTCTCTCCCTTTCCTGGCCGATAATAAACCTCCGTTCCTGCTCGAATGACTTTTCCTTTGTCCACCGTCACTGCTAAATGCTTGGATTGGAAAAATAATGCTTGCTCCTCACAATAATTTGCTACTGCCTCCATATTATAGAGATTATAGCTGACTTCCCCGCCATTCAGCTTTGAGGAGTAAAAATT
>NZ_JXIQ01000022.1 GCF_000934845.1 Mesobacillus subterraneus | reverse complement strand
AGTGTCTGGAGTGGAAATCGATTATCAGCCAAACCAAAAAAGGACCGGACGCAGTTTGCCCGGTTTTTCTTATTATAATTTTCGGCTGAATTGGCAAGTTAAGTTTAGGTATTTGAAAATAGGGTTTTAGTTTAATGAAAAATGATTTTTCAAAGTGCAAGCAATGGGGTTGACAAAAAACGTTTACGGTTGTAAACTATAAACATAAATCGATTACATTTGTAAACATCGAGGTGTTGTCATGCAAAAAGAGGAAAGGTTTGAAATAACCGATTCAGAGTGGGAAGTAATGAGGGTTGTGTGGACGAGTACGAAAGCGACCAGCAAGGATATTATCCAAGTGCTGCAGGAAAAGAAAGCTTGGAAGCCTGCGACAACGAAAACCTTTATTGGCCGGCTTGTAAAAAAAGGCGCCCTGAATACGGAGACGAAAGGGAACAAATTTATTTATTCGGCGGCTGTCAGTGAGAGGGAAAGCCTTCAGGCACTAAAGGCTGGATTTTTCGATCACATCTGCAATACGGCGGTAGGGAAAACAATTGCCGATCTGATAAAAGAAGCGACGCTGAGCTATGAGGATGTTTCCATGCTTGAGGAGGTTTTGCAGGCAAAGAAGAAGGATGCTGTAGAAACAATTATCTGCAATTGTGTACCAGGCCAGTGTCATTGTAAAGAAAATCACAATATGGATTGTCATAAAAAGGAGTGTTTATAAATGGAAAAAATAGTATTGAAGGTAAATGGAATGACTTGCGGACATTGTGTCGGAAAGGTGGAAAAGGCTTTAAATTCGCTCCCAGGGGTAGAAGTAGCCAAGGTCGATTTAAAAAAAGGCACAGCGAAAGTGAAATACGATGAATCAAAGCAAACAATTGATGCGATGAATGAGGCAGTCCGTGAAGCAGGCTATGAATCTGAATCCACATCCAAAAGGTGGCTGATATAGGATGACAGAAAAAACTTTAACGATTGAAGGCATGACGTGTGCATCATGTGTGCAGTCTGTTGAAAAGGCTGTGAAAAAACTGCCTGGCATGCAGGAAGCAAATGTGAACCTTGCTACTGAAAAATTAAAGGTTCATTTTGATGAAAATGAACTGACAATAAAAGACATCCAGAATGCTGTAGAGGATGCCGGTTATAAGGCGATCACAGATGTTGTAAAAAAGAGTTTTATCATTAACGGGATGACCTGTTCATCTTGTGTCCAGTCAGTTGAAAAAGCGACAAGGAAACTGGATGGAGTAATAGATTCAAATGTAAATATGGCAACCGAAAAAATGGTCATTCAATTCGATCCGACAGTCGTTACGGTAGCCGACATTAAAAAGGCAGTTGCAGATGCCGGTTATGAGGCACAAGAGGATATTGACGCGGAGAGCTCGGCTGATGCAGACAGAGAGAAAAAGGAATTGCATATTAAGGAAATGTGGCGACGCTTCTGGATTTCAGGCGTGTTTACCATTCCTTTGCTGCTTGTTTCAATGGGGCATATGCTTGGAATGCCGCTTCCCGAAATAATCGACCCAATGCATAACCCGGCTGCGTTTGCGATTACCCAGCTAATCCTGGCAATCCCGGTGCTTTTTTTAGGAAAACCATTTTTTACAGTCGGCTTCAAAACATTGATCAAGCGGCATCCTAACATGGATTCGCTCGTTGCCCTCGGAACAAGCGCAGCCTTTCTTTACAGCTTGTTCGCGACCATTAAGATTGTCCTCGGCAATGAATCTTACGCCGGCAATTTATATTATGAATCAGCGGCAGTGATTTTAACGTTAATTACGCTTGGAAAATATTTCGAGGCCCTTTCAAAGGGGAAAACGTCCGAGGCGATCAAGAAGCTAATGGGCCTTGCGCCGAAAACGGCAACGATTTTAAGAGAAGGAAAAGAATTGGTCATCTCTGTTGATGAAGTGCAGGTTGGCGACATCGTTATTGTGAAACCTGGGGAGAAGATGCCGGTAGATGGTATCGTCGTCGAAGGAACGACTTCTGTCGATGAAGCGATGCTTACAGGTGAAAGTATCCCGGTTGAAAAATCTGTTGGTGCTTCTATTATCGGTGCCAGCATCAATAAAACGGGTACGATCCGCTATGAAGCAACCAAGGTTGGTAAGGATACAGCTTTGTCGCAAATTATTAAGCTAGTTGAAGATGCACAAGGCTCAAAAGCGCCGATTGCGAAAATGGCGGATATTATATCTGGGATTTTTGTGCCAATCGTCATTGCGCTTGCCATTCTCACTGGTCTTGCCTGGTACTTTGGAGGGCAGTCAGGTCTGTTCGCCTTCACAATTACGATTTCAGTTCTTGTGATTGCATGTCCATGTGCACTTGGGCTGGCGACGCCTACTGCCATCATGGTCGGTACAGGAAAAGGGGCAGAGAATGGTGTGCTGATCAAAAGCGGTGGAGCACTTGAGACTGCCCACAAAGTCAATACGATTGTGTTTGATAAAACAGGCACGATCACAGAAGGTAGGCCGGTTGTGACAGATATTGTAACAGCAAATGGCATTGCCGAGCAGGAACTGCTCGCGCTTGCAGCCTCAGCTGAAAAGGGCTCTGAACATCCTCTGGGAGAAGCGATTGTCCGGGATGCGCAGGATAAAGGTCTTACCCTATCCACAACAGAAGGATTTAACGCGATCGTTGGACACGGAATTGAGGTAACCATTGATGGTAAGAATCTGCTGCTTGGTAACCGCAAATTAATGGATGATCGCGGTATCGATTTACTGGACTTGTCCCAAACCTCAGATCAGTTTGCCAACGAAGGCAAGACTCCGATGTATATCTCGATCGACGAGAAAATCGCCGGAATCATTGCCGTAGCTGACACGGTAAAAGAAACAAGTCTAAAGGCGGTAGAAAAGCTTCATAGAATGGGCTTAGAAGTCGCGATGATCACTGGCGACAACAAACGCACAGCGGAAGCAATCGCCAAACAAGTCGGAATCGACCGTGTGTTGAGCGAGGTGTTACCGGAAGACAAAGCAAACGAGGTCAAAAAGCTCCAGGATGAAGGCAGAAGGGTAGCAATGGTCGGGGACGGCATCAATGACGCTCCTGCACTTGCCCAGGCTGACATCGGGATTGCGATTGGCTCAGGAACGGATGTAGCGATGGAATCAGCAGATATCATCCTGATGAGAAGTGACTTAATGGATGTACCTACAGCCATTGAGCTAAGCAAAGAAACCATCCGCAACGTAAAACAAAACCTTTTCTGGGCATTTGCGTATAACGTTGTCGGGATTCCGATCGCAATGGGTATCTTGTTCCTGTTTGGCGGACCATTGCTGAACCCAATGATCGCCGGTGCAGCCATGAGCTTTAGCTCAGTATCCGTATTGCTGAACGCATTAAGGCTAAAAAGATTCAAGCCTTCCCATGCATAATGAAAATAAGGATCTGTCTCATTGGAGATAGATCCTTATTTTTTTAAAAAATCTGTCGAACGATAGGTTAGATAGGTGTTTATCTGCTAGAATAGGAATATAAGCGATATGACTATTTCAATTATGGTGAACTCTTAGCATATTGGGAAACGGGAGGTGCACGTGCGATATGCGAAACGATATACAAGCGAATGAACAGGCATTCTCAACGAAGGAAGTGGCAGAGGAGATAGGCATTGCCACACCTACTGTCCGAAAGTATGGGCAGATTCTGGAGCGCTATGGCTATGAGTTTTTGAAGGATGGTGACCGCCGAATCTTCGTGCAGTCCGATGTTCGCGCACTCGTAGCGCTACGCGATACAGACAAACCGCTGGATGAAACAGCTAAAGACCTAGTTGCGAAGCAAAGAGAGATGCTGGATGGAGCGGGCGATACGGAGATCGCTCTTTCCGAAACATTTGAAAATCTACCGCAGGATCCAAATCAGTTAAAAGAGGTATTGCTGTTTGTCGTCAATGAATTAGCGGCAACACGTGACATGAATATACAGCTGAAAAACGATATGGCCCTGCTGAAAACAAATATATCACAGCTTCAGCAAGATCATCATGTGATTAGTTCCAGTATTGGAAATTCCGCACAAAGAACCAATGCGAAGATCGAGAGAATTTTGGAGCAGCAAAATGCCCATTATGAAGAACTCCTGAATCAGGAAAGGGAGCGAAGTGAATACCTACAACAACAGCTGCAGAAAATGCGCGAGGAACAAAGGAATGAATGGAATGCTCAAATTGATTTTAACAAGCGATTAGAAGAAGGAATCCGGACCAGCAAATGGAACTGGCTATTATCAATGTTTAAGAAATAGTAAAAAAATAGAAATAAAGAGCATATTGCCAGGCGATATAAAGCAATCGCTACAAAAAACCAAGATCTATACATAAAAAGGAATCCCCTAGCAAGCCATAGGGGATTCTTTTTTGTAATATTGAATTTATATGTTTACCCTTTTTTGTAATTGCGGGAAAATCTGAAACGAATCCTTTTTGGTGATAGACACGAAGACGAAGACGAAAAGCGTCTCGAGGAGTTAGCGGCAAACGGGTTACCTTGGGCTATGTGCTAATGCAGGACAAGACTAGAAACTGACGTTATTTATTTTGACAGGTGTGGGTGTGTAGAGCGGAAAGTTGTCAAGAAAGCCCCGTTATTTTGACAGGTCCTATGTTCTTATCAAAAAAACCGATCCTGTGAGGGTTTGGGGTGAAATTATTTATTTGGATGGTGATAGGCTCGGTTGCGATCGGATTAGGTTTGAGCGAAGCGACGAGGAGGCTCGCCAGTTGCTCCACGGAAAGCGAGTGTCTGGAGCAGAAATCGATTATCCTCCAAAACAAAAAAGGACCGGGCGGTTTTTGCCCGGTTTTTTTGCCAACTCTGTTAATCAAACGTTTGATTAAAACAGCTTTTTGATTCTTCCTGCAAGTGGAATGACTATCAGGCCAGCGAGGACTACTTGCATGATATTGCCTGGGATGGAGCCGAATGGCTGGATCCAGTTGCCGTAAAGGACAACTTCGGCAAAATAGTAGCCAACGATCTTGATCAGCATGGCGACAATCACTGCCAGTGAATAGACAATTACCTTTTTGCCAGGCATTTTTTCAGCAATTAGTCCTGCCAGATAACCCATCAAACCAACGATAATGAAGGTGAATGGAGCCCATACTGCCCAGCCGGAGATAAGGTCGAACAGGCCCATGCCGAACGCTCCTGCGATTGCTCCTGTTTTTCTGCCAAAAACAAAGGCTGCGATGAACAGGGGGACGTTACCAAGATGAATCAACCCGCCGTTGCCCATGATTGGAAGTTTGATGTTGATAAACATAGTTGCTACAAGGGTCAATGCGATAAAAAGAGCGTTGATCACAAGAGTCTTTGTTTTCGACATGCTTGGCGATGTTGGGTATACTGCATTCATATAATTACCTCTTTCTTTATGAAGTCCTTTTTGCATGATGCCTTCCTATACGAAAATATATTTTAATCACTATCATACCTCTTTTAAAAAAGTTTTTAAATACTTAAAAATATCCAATCATGCCTTCGTTAAAAATGATGCAGTAGTAGCGTTGTCGTCCGATATAGATAATAAGCAGAATTTTTACCATCAGGAGGAGAATAGGATGCACGTTTTGGATTTGATAGCCAGGATCAACAATCGTGTCGAAGAACTGGATTTTGCAGCTGCAAGATTGTATATGGAAGAGAATATGGAAATTCTAAATGAGAATCGCAACCATCTAAAGTCTAATGCCAGAGAGTTGCTTGAATTTTTGACAAAGCGAATGGAAGTCGGCCAACAGCCGTTGACAAGGAAAGACATGGCAGTAATTGGTGCTGTAAACAGCTATGCATCCAAATTTGATTTACGAGGCATGAAGGGAATAGTCAAGGACCATTCGCTGCTGTTTTTGCGGAGAGATATCGGGGCGTATTTGAACACTGATGCGCGGATTATCCTGGAGGGCATGGGGGCAATTCCGAATGTCGCAAGCTAAGTAGATAGAAGGAATGGTGCTTTTTCACTTTTCATGAAACTTTCTCGTTGAATTTCTCGTCTATCACAAAGTGGTAAAAATTTTTATCTCAGATTTTACAGGATTTTGACAGAAAATAGCGAATATAGACTTAAATCAGATGAAAAATATAAACGTATTTGTGTACTTTCAATAGATGTAAGGGGGAAATTCAATGAGGGACCAAATGAATCCTGTGGTTGATCGAATATTAGGAAATATCGATAAGGTAATGACAGGCAAACGAAACGTGGCAGAGCTAAGTCTGATTGCGCTGCTTGCCGGGGGACATGTGCTTTTAGAGGATGTCCCAGGTGTTGGGAAGACGATGATGGTCCGTGCACTGGCGAAGTCTGTCAGTGCCAAGTTCAGAAGGATTCAGTTTACCCCTGACCTGCTGCCTTCAGATGTGACAGGGGTTTCCATCTATAACCCGAAAGAAATGGAATTCGAGTTCAGACCGGGACCGATTTTGGGAAACATCATTTTGGCTGATGAGATCAACAGGACATCTCCAAAAACTCAATCAGCTCTGCTGGAAGGAATGGAGGAGCACAGCGTCACGGTTGATGGTGTGACGCATATTCTCGACAAGCCATTCTTTGTCATGGCTACCCAGAATCCGATTGATTATGAGGGTACCTATCCACTCCCAGAAGCACAGCTGGACCGGTTTCTCCTTAAAATGAAAATGGGCTACCCGGCACCTAATGAGGAAATGGAAGTGCTTAACCGAGCGCAGCGCAGTCTTCCGATCGAAGATTTACAGCCGGTCGTTTCGCTTGAAGAATTACGCGGCTTGCAACAGAGTATTAAGGAAGTTGTCGTCGACGAATCGCTTAAGCGATATATTGTCGAACTGTCGGGCCGGACACGAAGCCATTCAAGTGTCTATCTTGGCGTAAGCCCGCGTGGATCGATAGCCTTGATGAAGGCGGCACAGGCGTATGCATTTATTTATGGCAGAGACTATGTTATTCCGGATGATGTCCAGTACCTGGCTCCATCTGTTTTTGCCCATCGGATCATTTTAAAATCTGAAGCAAGGTTTGAAGGGATTACGCCTGAGGATATCGTCAATAGAGTAATGGCGCGCGTTCCTGTGCCGGTCCAAAGGCTTGTGAAATAATATGAAAAAATTTTTTCGAAAGGTCAATGAAGTTTGGAAGCGGATCGTTTTGCTGTTTCTGCTCTTGCTCACCTTTTCGTATGCGATGTTTCAGGGTGGTTTTGTCAGCTGGTTCCTGTTTTATAGCTTTGTACCATTCGGGCTGTATGCTTTTGGCCTAGCTTTGTACTCTTTGAAAGAGATAAAAGCGGAGAGAGTGTACACAAAACAGGATTACAACGCTGGCGAGAAGTTCAAGGCAAGCATTACCCTTAGAAGAAAGATCCCATTCCCATTGTTTTTCGCAATCGCCGAAGAACAGTCGGGAGAAACGCTTGCTGGAAACAAGGATTTGCAAGCGGCGAAAACAATGATATTCCCGGGATTTAAACGGATTTTCAGCTTTCATTACTCGATCGAGAACCTGCCTAGGGGCGAACATGTCCTGACAGGAATCAAGCTGAAGACAGGCGATTTGCTCGGATTAATCGAAAAAGAAAAAATCCTGAAGGATGAAAATAAAATTCTTGTGTATCCAGCGTATCAGGAGTTGGTGTACCGGCCGGTGTCGCGCCATTTTGACCAGGGGATGACCGCCTCGAAGGAGCGAGTCCAGCGAGATACATCAATGGCAACTGGTGTTCGAGAGTACCAGCCGGGTGACCGGTTTTCCTGGATTAATTGGAAAGCGACTGCTCGGCGAAATGATATTATGACCAAGGAGTTTGAACAAAGGCAATCTCATGATGTAACTCTTTTAATGGATTGTGCTCCAGATCCGCATTTTGAAGTGATCGTTTCTTTTACCGCCTCGGTTATCAGGGCGATATTGCGTAAAGGTGCCCAGGTTGGACTGCTAACATCGAGCACGGAGCGTGTCGCTTTTCCTGCTCGAGGCGGGGAGAGCCAGCAACAGCAGCTTCTCTACCATCTCGCCAAAATCCGGGATACTAGTCCGGTTTCCTTCGATCGTGTTTTGGAAGCAGAAACCTTTCTTGCACAGCAGAGCAACTCCGTTATGCTGGTTACCGCCCAACTGACGAAAGAGCTAGTTGAAAAAGCAGTGGTCTTAAATCAACGAAATGAAGCGGTCAGTATCTTTCTGATTAAAAACAGCCAGGAATTATCGACAGATACAGAAAAAAATTTAAGATCATTGACAAGTGCGAGGGGAATCCGGCTTGTCATGGTGCATGACGGCCAGTTTCCTGAAGCCTTCTCGGAGGTGAATCGGGGATGAAAATCGTTAAGCCCAAAAAAGATGCTGCATACTTTTTATTGTTTGTTTTCAGCTTTTTGCTGCTTTGGGAGTGGCTGCGGCCTTTAAAGGAACTGACGGATACAGGACATATAAGCATCTTCCTTAGCTTTGTATTTGTTTCGCTAATGATGACGTACTTCAACATGCCGGCGATTCCGGGAGCGCTGATAAAAATCATCATCATCTTATATTCAGTTCATACCATGTTTTATGACGGCGCCTTTTTCAGTTTTAAATGGGTTTCCGGGCTGTTCACCGAAGTGATATCAAATGCCAATTTTATCGTAAATGCAAATTGGACAGAGATTTCTAATGAGTTTCGGACATTGTTATTCTTTATTTTGTTATGGTTGTTGACCTACTTGATTTCATACTGGCTGATCAACCGAAAACAAATTTTTGTGTTTTTCTTTATGACGCTTGTATACATCACAGTTCTTGACACCTTCACCCCATATAACGCGGATGCAGCGATTGTTCGGACAGTTTTTGCCGGATTTTTCATGCTAGGATTGCTGTCGTACTACCGGATGGGTCTCAAGGAATTGGCGAAGAAGAACCTCTATAGCGCGAAAAAATGGATGATACCTTTGGCGGCCATGGTTGTGTTAAGCGTGGGAATTGGCTATGCAGCTCCTAAAGCTGGCCCTATCTGGCCGGATCCAGTTCCATTTATCACCTCCTATAATCAGGATTCCGGTGAAGGCAGCGGCGTTCAGAAGGTTGGCTATGGAACAGATGATTCCGCGCTGGGCGGCCCGTTCATCGGGGACGATACGGTTGTTTTTTCTGCAGAGGCAGATGGGCGGCATTATTGGAGGATCGAAACGAAAGATGTCTATACCGGAAAAGGATGGATAACAGAAAAATCCGATACTGCCATGCCGGTTGAATTTAGGCCAGAGCAGCCAATTCCCATGCAGCCTTTTGAACCAGGTGGGGTGAAGACAGAAGAACGTACGAGCACGGTTACTCCGAAAATTGGGTATCCGCACCTTGTTTATCCGCTTGGGGTAAAACGGGTGGATGCTGGTGCAGGGTACTCGTCTTTGCAGTTTATGCTCGATCCGGAGACGGAGAAAATCACCTCACTTCCTGATGGACAATCAGGATCCTTTGGGCCATATTCGCTCACGTTTGATTATCCTGTCTACAGTGTGGATAAGCTGAAGGAAGCTGGGAAAGAAGATATGGCAGGGGAGCAAAATGCGGCTTTCCTGGAAAAATACACCCAGGTACCAGAAGGGCTCCCTGAGCGGGTTGTGAATCTAGCAGAGGAAATTACGAAAGATAAACAGACATGGCTTGAAAAAGCACAGGCCATTGAAGCATACTTTCATTCGAATAATTTTGTTTATGATCAAACGAATGTGGCAGTTCCGGCTGATGACCAGGATTATGTCGATCAATTCCTGTTCGAAACCCAACGGGGCTATTGTGATAATTTCTCCACTTCGATGGTGGTGATGATGCGTTCTGTCGGCATCCCTACCCGCTGGGTGAAAGGCTATACCGAAGGAGATTATCTCGATACTGCAGACGATGGTCGCCGGCAATACGAGGTCACAAATAATAATGCACACTCCTGGGTGGAGGGGTATTTTCCTGGTGTTGGTTGGGTGCCATTTGAACCGACTCAAGGGTTTTCCAATAATGTCCAGTTTGAAAACAACACCAACAACACTCCGTCGACTACTGTGGATAATCAAGAAGATGTAACAGCACCAGAGGCGTCGAAGAAACCGGATATACCGAAAGAACAGGTACAGGCGGACAAGCCAGCAGCTTCAGTTTCAGAGAGGCTGAAAAATGCCGGTGCTTTTCTTACGGATCATTTTGGGAAAATTTTACAGACATTGCTCGTGCTCGCTGTATTTCTGGCAATTATGTACAGACTGCGCGGAAACTGGCTTCCCGCCTTCTATATCCTTCTTTATAAGGGAAAAAAACAAAATAAGTACTTGGAGAAAGCTTATATTGTCCTGTTAAAGCAGCTCAGGACTTACGGGCTGAAGCGGGAGGATGGGCAGACATTGCGTGACTATGCCTCTTATGTGGATTCATTTTTCGCAACTAGCGATATGAGCAGGCTTACTGCTAAATATGAGGAGTATTTGTATCGCGGCGAAAGAGAGGAAGACATGTGGCAAGATGTGAAAAAGCACTGGGAAAATATGATTAGGAAATCTGGGGCTTGACCGTTAAAATAGGATACTGATACAATGTGAGCAACTATATAGTTTATCCTTCATATATCCTCGATAATATGGATCGAAAGTATCTACCAAATCACCGGAAATGATTTGACTATGAAGGCAGGCTTCTTTTGTTCGTATTGCGCTGGAATTCTGCTTTCCTTTCACTTGGGTGGCAGATTTCTGGTTTTTTTTATGCGAAAAAAAACATAATAGGTACATAATGGAATTACTGCGTCTATTTTAAATGAGGTGAATGTATGAAAACCGAGCTGCAAGAACAGGAAAAGATAGTAGTATTAGACTTTGGCAGCCAATATAATCAGTTGATTACAAGACGGATTAGGGAGTTTGGCGTATACAGCGAGCTTCATCCACACACAATCACTGCGGCAGAAATCAAGGAAATGAACCCAAAGGGGATCATCTTTTCAGGGGGACCAAACTCCGTTTATGATGAGGGAGCCTTTCGTTGTGATGAAGAAATTTTTGAGCTTGGCTTGCCGATTCTAGGCATTTGTTATGGGATGCAGCTAATGACCATGCATTTTGGCGGGAAGGTCGAAAAGGCGAAGAACCGCGAATATGGAAAAGCACTGCTGACTCTCCATAACCAAAACAAGTTATTCGAAGGCACACCAGGAGAACAGGTAGTTTGGATGAGCCACGGCGATCTCGTCACAATGTCACCGCCAGGGTTTTCAGTGGATGGAATCAATCCATCCTGTCCGATCGCAGCGATGAGCGACGAGACCCGTAAGCTGTATGCGGTCCAATTCCATCCGGAAGTACGCCACTCTCTTTTTGGCAATGATTTGCTGAAAAACTTTGTCTTTAAAGTATGCGAATGCGAAGGCAACTGGTCAATGGAAAATTTCATTGAAATGGAAATGGAGAAGATCCGCCAGCTGGTGGGAGACAAGAAAGTTCTTTGCGCGCTAAGCGGGGGAGTGGATTCTTCAGTAGTTGCGGTACTGATCCACAAAGCGATTGGCGATCAGCTGACATGTATTTTTGTTGACCATGGGTTATTGCGCAAAGATGAAGCGACGAGTGTTATGAAGACCTTCGCCGATGAATTCAACATGAATGTGATAAAGGTGGATGCCAAAGAGCGATTCCTCAGTAAGCTTGAAGGTGTATCTGATCCGGAGCAAAAGCGCAAGATCATCGGAAACGAGTTCATTTACGTTTTTGATGACGAAGCAGAAAAACTCGAGGGCATTGAATTCCTTGCACAGGGAACATTGTATACCGATATTATTGAGAGCGGCACGGCGACGGCTCAGACAATCAAATCTCATCACAATGTAGGCGGCCTTCCAGAGAACATGCAGTTCAGCTTAATCGAGCCATTGAATGCATTATTCAAGGATGAGGTTCGTCAGCTAGGCACTGAGCTTGGAATTCCTGATGAAATCGTTTGGCGTCAGCCGTTTCCTGGTCCTGGACTAGGTATTCGCGTTCTTGGGGCTATCTCTGAAGAAAAATTAGAGATTGTCCGGGAATCAGATGCTATTCTCAGAAACGAAATTAAGAAAGCGGGACTAGATCGGGAAATCTGGCAGTATTTTACCGTCCTTCCTGATATCCGCAGCGTAGGTGTCATGGGTGATGCGAGGACATATGATTACACGATCGGCATCCGCGCAGTTACATCCATTGATGGTATGACGTCCGATTGGGCAAGAATCCCATGGGATGTTCTTGAAATTATCTCGACAAGGATCGTCAACGAAGTAGACCATGTCAACCGTGTCGTTTACGACATTACTAGCAAACCACCAGCAACGATTGAATGGGAATAAAAGACGAACGATATTAAAAACGAACATGAAAATGTTCGTTTTTTTTATTGACTTGATGCAAAAGTCCTGATAGAATGTATCTGAACTTACTAATTTGTCATAATTCGTCGTATAATCTTGGGGATAAGGCCCAAAAGTTTCTACCGAGCTACCGTAAATGGCTTGACTACGAGGGATAGAATACTGGCAGTTTACCGATTTTTAATTGGTTTTCCGTCAGCTATGCCTTTCGTCAACGCCCGGTATCCGGAGGCGTTTTCTTTTTGGTCTTATTTCCCCATTCATTCAGGGGGAAAGAAAAATGAAGAACTATTTTGAGTTTGAAAAGCTTGGCACGAACTATCGTCGCGAATTCATCGGCGGATTGACAACGTTTCTGGCAATGGCGTACATTTTGGTTGTCAACCCGCTTACACTTACATTGGACAGCATAAAAGATCTGCCTGATGCGATGAGAATGGATTACGGCGCGGTTTTCGTTGCTACGGCGTTGGCCGCAGCAGTCGGGTCGATTATAATGGGATTGCTTGGAAAATATCCCATCGCACTTGCGCCGGGAATGGGATTAAATGCGTTTTTTGCCTATACGGTTGTCCTAAGCCATGGAGCACCATGGCAGCATGCGCTCGCTGCCGTTTTTATCTCCAGCCTGTTTTTCCTGTTGCTTACGATTACTGGCTGGCGGGAAAAATTGATTAATGCTATTCCTGTGGAACTAAAGCACGCAGTTGGAGCGGGAATTGGATTATTTATTACATTTATTGGTTTGAAAAATGCTGGCATCATCGTCGATAATCCAGCTACACTTGTTGGGCTTGGTGATTTGGCAAATGGCAATACTTTGCTAGCTCTTTTCGGGTTATTGATTACGGTCATCATGATGACAAGAGGCATTCACGGCGCGGTATTCTTCGGTATCATTATTACTGTCATTGCCGGAATGATGTTCAACCTGATCGACACGCCTAATAAAGTAGTCGGTGCAGTACCAAGTGTCGCGCCAACATTTGGAGCGGTATTTACAGCGTTCGGTGATCCGTCCTTCTACACTTCTACCATGCTCGGCATCATTTTGACATTCTTGTTCGTTGACTTTTTTGATAATGCAGGTACGCTCGTAGCAGTAGCGAACCAGGCGGGATTAATGAAGGACAATAAGCTTCCTCGTGCAGGACGTGCTCTGTTTGCCGATTCAATCGCATCACTTGTTGGTTCCATCTTCGGCACTTCAACAACAACATCGTATATTGAATCATCTGCAGGCGTTGCATCAGGAGCACGAAGTGGATTTGCTTCCCTTGTGACAGCAGGATTCTTTCTATTATCCCTATTTTTCTTCCCGCTGCTTTCAGTGGTCACTTCGGCTGTAACTGCACCAGCATTAATCATCGTCGGTGTTCTGATGGTTTCATCGCTCGGAAAAATCGAATGGAGTCGCTTTGAAATCGCAGTGCCATCATTCTTGACAATGATCTCCATGCCGTTGTCGTCAAGTATTGCGACCGGAATTGCAGCAGGATTCATCTTTTATCCGATTACGATGATCGTCAAGGGGAAATCAAAAGAGGTTCACCCAATTATGTATCTATTCTTTGTCATCTTCGTACTCTACTTTGTGTTTTTAACAGAATAGCATCTTTCGGTCCAGCGAATGCCGCTGGATCTTTTTTGGTAAAAAAGTATCTGGTAAACTCTGCGGATTGACTTCTAAATCCTCGTTCTATACGATATTCCCATAGAACAAGTGGAAACGGGGAAACGGCATGGACAGAATAGAAGTGAAAAAAGGATTGAATAATAATGTCTTAATTGCTGACCATCCGTCATTTGGAGAAGTAATCATGATTGGCAAGGGAATCGCCTTCAATCGAAAAAAAGGCGACATGATAGAAGAGGGACAGGCGGAGAAAATGTTTGTTCTCAAAGATGAAAAAGAACAGGCAAACTATATCAAGCTTTTGCCTTTTGTTGAAAATGACCTGCATGAAGCGATCATATCTTCAATTGAATTAATTAAAAAACAGACATCTGGCCTGCTAAATGAGCATATCCATGTCGCCTTGACGGATCATTTGATGTTTGCGGTAACTAGAATTTCGCAGGGAATAGAATTCAAAAATCCATTTCTAGTGGAAACAAAAACGCTGTATCCAACTGAATTTGACATGGCCAAAGAAGTGGTGCAGCTGATCAAGGAACGCTCAGGTATGGAACTTCCAGAAGGGGAGATCGGCTTTATCGCCCTCCATATTCACAGCGCTATCATGAATCGGAGTCTATCGGACGTAAATAAACATTCACAGCTTGTGACAAAACTAGTACAAGTAATTGAAGAAAACCTAGATATCGAGGTTGATAAAGAAGGGATAGACTATACAAGGCTTGTGCGCCACATACGCTTCACGATCGAAAGGGTCAATAACGGCGAAAAAGTAGAGGAACCAGAAAAATTTGCAAACCTCTTGAAAGAGGAATATCCTCTGTGTTACAATCTTTCGTGGAAACTCATTAAAGTGATGCAACAAACCTTGAAAAAACAAGTATGCGATGCGGAAGCCGTGTATCTAACGATGCATCTGCAAAGACTTCAGAAAAAAGTGAAATAAGCAGTATTCTTACGTGTTACTGATTCGATCAGGCATGAGTAAAGGATGTAATGGAAAGGAAGTTTTATGGGTACTATATCCATAAGCTTCTTTCGACACATCCTTCTCATGCTTTTTTTATTTGTTTTTTCATGTTTGTAACCGCTTGAAGAGAAAAAATTTAGGAGGTCTTTCCATGTTTAAGAAAGTTTTTGGTGTTCTTCAAAAAGTAGGAAAAGCGCTAATGCTTCCCGTCGCATTGCTTCCAGCTGCAGGTATTTTGCTTGCGATTGGAGCTGCCCTTCGCAACCCTGCTTTGTTGGAGCTTGCTCCATTTTTAGATAATAGCGCTGTTGACATTGTTGCAGCTGTCATGCAAAAAGCAGGGGAAATTGTCTTCGGGAACTTGCCGCTATTGTTTGCCGTGGGTGTAGCGGTTGGTTTAGCAGGCGGGGAAGGTGTTGCTGGTCTTGCTGCCATTATCGGGTACCTGATCATGAACGTGACAATGGGTACGGTTCTAGGCATCACACCAGAAGATGTGAACGGACTGAACTATGCTAACATTCTTGGTGTCCCGACACTTCAAACAGGGGTTTTTGGTGGTATCATCGTTGGTATCATTGCCGCTGCTCTTTACAATAAGTTTTTTGAAATTGAATTGCCTTCTTATCTTGGCTTTTTCGCAGGAAAGCGTTTCGTTCCGATCGTCACGGCTGGAACAGCGATTCTGCTTGGATTGGCAATGATTGTGATTTGGCCACCAGTCCAAAATGGCTTGAATGCATTCTCACAAAACATGGTTCATGCTAATTTAACTTTATCAGCATTTATCTTTGGTGTAGTAGAACGTTCGTTGATTCCGTTTGGTTTGCACCATATCTTTTATTCACCATTCTGGTATGAATTCGGACAGTATACTACTTTAGCTGGCGAAGTTGTACGTGGGGATCAGCGGATCTTCATGGCCGAAATAGGAGATAACGTTCAGAATTTGACTGCGGGCACATTTATGACCGGTAAATTCCCGTTCATGATGTTTGGTCTTCCAGCTGCCGCATTAGCTATTTATCACGAAGCCCGTCCTGAAAGAAAAGTAGTAGTCGGCGGTCTCATGGCTTCTGCTGCATTAACTTCATTCCTGACAGGGATTACAGAACCACTTGAATTTTCGTTCCTATTTGTAGCGCCGGTATTATTCGGGGTTCACGCGATTTTTGCCGGTCTATCCTTTATGACCATGCATCTTTTAAATGTAAAAATTGGGATGACGTTCTCTGGCGGCCTGATTGACTACGTTCTGTTTGGATTGATCAATCCGCAGACGAATGCATGGATTGTCATCCCTGTAGGGCTAGTGTTCGCGCTCATCTATTATTTTGGTTTCCGATTTGCGATTCGTAAGTTTAACCTGATGACACCAGGTCGAGAAGAGGTTGATGAAGAGGAAGAAGTCGGAGCAAAGGGACAAGCAAGTGACCTGCCGTATGACGTCCTAGATGCCATGGGCGGGAAAGAAAACATCGCTAATCTTGATGCATGTATTACCCGACTTCGTGTATCTGTTAATGACATTGGCCAGGTTGATAAAAACCGCTTGAAAAAACTAGGTGCTGCTGGAGTGCTCGAGGTAGGAAATAATATTCAAGCAATTTTTGGACCGCGCTCTGAGACGATTAAGGGTCAGATGAAAGATATTATGAATGGCAAACGGCCTCGTCCTGTGGAAACGAATCAGGCAACAGAGGTGGAACAGCAAATAGAAGAAGTGAATCCGGAAGCATTGCAGACTCAACATGATGTGGATTCTGTAGCTGAAACTTTTGTTTCTCCTATTAAAGGGGAGATCAAACCAATTACAGAAGTTCCGGACCAAGTGTTCTCAGAGAAAATGATGGGCGATGGTTTTGCGATCATTCCTGCTGAAGGTACGATTGTTTCACCGGTAGACGGAAAAATAATCAATCTGTTCCCGACCAAACACGCTATCGGAATTCTGTCTGCTTCAGGAAGAGAAATCCTGATTCATGTTGGGATTGACACAGTGAATTTGAAGGGGCAGGGATTCGAAACACTTGTTTCAGAAAATGAAACGGTAACAAAAGGACAACCGTTATTGAAGGTGGACTTGGAATATATCAAAGAAAACGCAACATCGATTATTACTCCAATCGTATTCACAAACCTTGCTGAAGGAGAACACATCGTAATCAACAAAGAGGGCAATGTTGATGTGAAAGACGAGAATATAATTACGATTTCTAAATAAGCTATCCTAAAACAGCCGGTCCCTAGCAAGGGGAACCGGCTGTTTTTAATTTTTACCAGTTTTTTCAAGGAATAAACATGTTGACTTTGGAGATGCTCGGGTGATAGTATATAGAAACAGTCGCGAATAGATTTCCAACATTGCAAATCACGAAAAAAACATTTTAAAAAAATGTTGACATTCAACACTGTGATATGATATATTATTAAAGTCGCTTCTGAGCGACGCACACAAATTGTTCTTTGAAAACTAAACAAACAAGCGTCA